>JAAYEM010000095.1 GCA_012728725.1 Tissierellia bacterium
ACAAGAGGGAGCGAAGGAACCTAGTCGGGGAAACAACCTCGATGGAACGCCGTATGCGGTGAAAGTCGCACGTACGGTGTGGACCGGCCGAAATCCAAAAGGATAGGCACGGAATGGTATCAAAGCAGAAGGACAACCATTTAAAGTTAGCGTTAGCGAAGATGATAATACAACAACTTTTACTTTTGGTAAGTTTACTGGTACTGGTGGAGTAGAACTAATAGAAATTCAGTTTGATATATATTTAGGTGATAATACTGGTGACGATAGAGATTATCATAACCCTAAAATAGTAAGTATTAATATTCCAGTATTAGAAAATGTAGAAATTGACGAAGATGTTGTTGAAGCTTTATACAATAGGGCTAAACAAATGTACGAACAAGCAGTAAATGAAGTGAAACTCTTCTTAAAAGCTCTTGGATATGAAGAAAATATTGCTAAGGAACAATTTAAAGATGCTCTAATAGAAAATTTGAAATATGATGATGGAAGATGGTCAATTAAATTAAAAAATGAGAAGTTAGGAGAAATTGGAACAATTGAATTTGCTGTATCAGTAGTTGGCACTAAAGATGTAAAATTATGGGAAGACAACTACAACAAAGCTAAAGAAGAAGGCTTAGAATTTAAGGTTTTCACATATACTGCAACAAATAATTAAGACTCTATGGAATAGTTGGAGTGGGATTTTCTTAAATCCCGCTCCATTACTATTTTTACCCTTATTTTTGTGGTATGATTGAGATGGATAGAATTACATGTATTTTGGGCACACTCAAATAAACCTAGCTAAAATGTAGGCTTATTAACACCCCCATACCTATCCAGTTCCATATCATACCCAACCTCTGCATCAATGTCTATGTTGATCTCACTTATGGCATTGTAAATACAGGATTTCAAATAGTTGATGGGTTTAGTGATTTTTCTTGTTCTAGTAGCTTCTTTGAACTTTTCTATTGCATGCTCTATTACAAAATAGTCCAGCTTCTCTATTTCAGCTTGTGCAATGTCTTTGGGGATATAGGCATCGCCTATTTTTATGTTTTGGTAATTGTTAATATCATGAACTAGCATGAGTATTGCCTTAAACACAGGATCCCTATAGGATTCTGGTATGTTTTCTAAATCACACTTAGATACAATCCTTCTAGGATCTAGTGGGGTAGTGGATGGATTGTCCCTCTGTCCATCAGTCATGTCTTTAGAGGATTCATCTTCAAAATTTTCTCCTAATGATTCAATACTATCACCATGGTCCTTATGACTGACTGATGGACTGATAATCTCTGTAGAAATCTCTGTAATATTAATCTCTGGTATTGGTGGGCTTAAATTGACCTGGTCCAATGGGGTATTTTGGGTATTATCCATTGGTTCATTTTGATTATTTCTATCAGAGGCATTTGATTCTTTCATTATAGAATTAAGCCTGTCATAGTCAATTGTGTACCATAAGGTCCTATCCATAGGGTATACATTAAACCTATCCACTAAAATTATTTTCATCTCCCTCAGCCTTTTAAACACCCTCTTTATAGTTTCCTTGGACCAAAAGGGGAATTGTTCCTGCCACTCATCATAGGTATTGTAGGTCCAGTACCTTCCCTCATGAAAGTTTTTCCCTTCCCTCTTATTTATCTCCAGCCAATAGTGAACCTGCTGCAATACAATTGCCTCATTTAAACCTAA
>JAAYEM010000096.1 GCA_012728725.1 Tissierellia bacterium
CTCCATATGTCCCTTATAGGAATCAGGGATATGAGCATAATAGATGAGCCGCCGGAGGAAAGATATCCAGTACAGACCTATGTGGTTGAATTTAATGAGCAGATGATACGGGAGGCCATATTAAAGGAGATAGAAAGAGGGGGCCAGGTATATTTTGTTTACAATAGGGTAGAGGATATAGATAAGATGGCCCTTCAGCTGAAAAGGCTGGTGCCGGAAGCCAGTATTGTGGTGGGACATGGCCAGATGAGCGAGAGGGAACTGGAAAAGGTAATGATAGATTTTATAGATGGAAAATATAATGTTCTCGTTTGCACCACCATCATAGAAACTGGCCTAGATATACCCAATGTAAATACCATCATCATATATAATGCGGATAAAATGGGATTATCCCAGCTATACCAGTTGAGGGGCAGGGTAGGCAGGACCAATAGGGTTGCCTATGCCTATTTTACCTATGAAAAAAATAAGGTATTAACGGAGGTGGCGGAGAAAAGGTTAAGGGCTATAAGGGATTTTACTGAATTTGGTTCTGGATTTAAAATTGCCATGAGGGATTTGGAAATAAGGGGAGCAGGGAATCTTTTAGGGGTAGAGCAGCATGGCCATATTGAGGCCATAGGCTATGACCTATATGTCAAATTTTTAAATCAGACTATTAAAAGGCTTAAAGGTGAAAGTGTTGAGGAACTTGAGGATACTACTATAGATTTAAATGTAGATGGCTATATTCCTTCTAAATATATTGAAGATGAAGAGCAGAAGATTGAAATATATAAAAAGATTGCTGCAATCAGAAGTATGGATGATTATAGGGAATTGATAGATGAATTGATAGATAGGTTTGGAGATATACCAAAGGAAGTTGAAAACCTGATGGATATTTCCTACATTAAAAACAATGCCAACTCTTGCCATATGAAGAATATTGCTCAATTGGGTAATGTCATTAGTTTAGAATTTAGTTCAATGAAATATATTTCTCCAGAATTGATCCATTATCTGTCCCAGGAATATGGGAAAAGACTGGAATTTGACCTTTCTAATACTCCTTCTTTTAGATTTAGGCCTAAGATGGATTTACTCTCTGATTTGAAAGGTTTGATTGCAAAAATTAATGGTTTTAGCAAGGAAAATAATATATAATATATATTGACATATTATTAGGGAGGATGTTGTAATTGTTAAGGCTAAGTGGAAAGAGTATAGGGATTATAGCAGTGGTAATATCAATAGTCTTAATTACTGGTTGTACAGATAGAAAACGGGAAGAAGGTGTTATTGCTGTAGTAGATGGTGAAGCTATTTATCAGGAGGAATTTGATGAGGATTTTGAAATAACCAAAAGGATTCGGCAAAAGGAGTATGGGGAAGATATCCTTTTCCAAGAAGTAGACGGTGATAAAACCTATGAGGAGGCATTGAAGGAAGACATATTGGAGAAATTGATACTGGAAAGGCTGATAGCTAAAGAATTGGATAAGATGAATATCAATATAACTGAAGAGGATATAGATGAGGCTATAAAGACCCATTATATAGATGAATTAGGGGGAGAAGAGGCATATAGGGAATACTTAGAAAAAAACGGTTTTACGGAAGAATTCTTCAGAAGGGAATTGAGAAAGGTACTCCTATATGAAAAGCATAGGGAAGATTTTTTCAATAAAACCCATTTAAAGGAAGAAGAGATTAAAAGGTATTTTGAGGAAAATAAGGATTCCTTTATAAAGGTCAGAGCCAGCCATATATTGGTAAAGACGGAAGAAGAGGGGGAGGAAATTTTACAAAGGCTGAAAGAGGGGGAAGATTTTCATGAATTAGCGGCTACTGAATCAGCGGACGCCCAATCTGCAGTTCAAGGGTGAGATTTAGGTTATTTTACCAAGGGTGAACTATTGCCAGTCTATAAGGAGTTGGAGGATACAGCCTTTAGTCTGGAAGTGGGAGAAATTAGTGGATTGATAAAGACTGACTTGGGATATCACATCATCCTCTTGGAAGATAGGAAGGATACCTATGAAGAATTAAGGGAGGATATTATCCCCGTTTTGAAGAACCAAAAATATATTGAAAAGCTAACCAAGCTAAGGGAAGAAGCTGATGTGAAAATATATCTGGATAATGATTAAAACCTCTGCAAAGTTTGCAGGGGTTTTCAATTTATGTAAATACTTTAAGTTAACTTTACCATAAATGTATAAAAAATTCCTATTAGTAAAATAATAATGACACAACAATATTTCTTGAGGAGGGTAAAAATGAAGGCTACTGGTATAGTAAGACGTATAGATGATTTAGGCAGAGTTGTTATACCTAAAGAAATTAGGAGAACCTTGAGAATAAGGGAAGGAGACCCATTAGAGATATTTACTGATAGAGAAGGTGAAGTAATACTTAAAAAGTATTCCCCTATTGGTGAATTAAGTGAGTTTGCCAATGAATACTGTGAAGCCCTATATGAGAATACTAACCATACTGCCATTATTTCAGATAGAGATAATATAATAGCTATTGCTGGTGGTTCTAGGAAAGAATATCTTGATAAAAGGATAAGCCCAGAATTGGAAAGGGTTATGGAGTCCAGGAATACTTTTGTTACCAGTGAAAGTAATAAGCCTATAAAATTATATTATGAAGAGGAAAATCCAGAGGAATATTCAGCCCAGGTTATAGCACCAATAGTAATGCAGGGAGATCCTATAGGTACCATTATACTCATGTCAAAGGATCCAGATGCAACCATGGGAGAGTTGGAAGTAAAGCTAATTGAAACAGCGGCAGGTTTTCTATCCAAGCAGATGGAAAGTTAATCCCAGCCTACCAAGCCAGGTAGGCTATATTATTTTATTTTTACTAATATAGTATTGTAATAAATATATTTTTGATATAATAGTTTTAGTTTTTATTACTATTTAGGGGGAAGAATTATGACAAGGAATAACTTTTTGAAGGGAGCAGCTATTCTTGGAATTGCAGGAGCAATAGTGAAAGTATTAGGGGCCTTTTATAGGATACCCCTTGGTAATATAATAGAAGATGAAGGGTTAGGCTATTATCAGACGGCATATCCCCTGTATGTATTATTGTTGACCCTATCTACATCGGGATTTCCAGTGGCAATAGCAAAACTTGTTTCAGAAAAAAGGGCCTTAGGGGATAATAGAGGGGCCCATAAGGTTTTTAAGGTGGCCTTTTCAGGACTCTTTATATCGGGAGTACTTACGTCCCTATTTGTATTTATAAATGCCAAAAGGATTGTAAATGCCCTAGGCAATCCCAATGCCTATTATTCCCTTATAGCCTTGGTACCAGCCTTATTATTTGTACCCATTATGGCTGCCTTTAGGGGATTTTTCCAAGGAAGGCAATCTATGGTGCCAACAGCCCTATCCCAGATTGTAGAGCAGTTCTTTAGGGTTGTAGTGGGATTGGCCTTAACCTATTATCTATTGGATAGGGGCAGGCCGGTAGCAGCTGGAGGAGCCTCCTTTGGTGGCTCCATAGGGGCCATGGCAGGAGCAATCCTAATGGGGGCTATATACATATCTAAAAGAAGGGAGATAGGCAGGGAAATAAGGCTTGATACAAGTAATGAGGTAGATTCAGTAGGGAAGATTATAAAGGATCTATTGGTTATAGCCATCCCCATAACTATGGGTGGAATAATTGTACCTGCTATAAACAACATAGATACCCTTATTGTAATGGAAAGGTTGCAAAATATAGGATTTAGTTATATGGAGGCCAATAGGCTGTATGGTCAGCTTACAGGCCTGGCCCAGACCCTGATAAATTTACCCCAGGTTTTCTCTATGGCCATAGCAATCAGTTTGGTTCCGGCCATCTCTGAGGCAAATGCTAGAAAAAGATATGCCGATATTAGAGAGATTTCTTCCTCGGGAATAAGGGTTACCTTGCTAATAGGGCTGCCTTGTGCCTTTGGACTTTTTATATTGGCAACACCTATTATAAATCTGCTATACTTTAGGAATACAGCGGAAAGTATTGCCAGTGCAGGAGAGATACTCTCTATTCTTTCCTTTGGAGTAATATTCTTGACCCTGGTCCAATCCCTTACATCTATTTTACAAGGATTGGGAAAACCAATGGTGGCTGTAGTCAATCTGTTTATAGGGGCTGTAGCTAAGGTATTTATCACCTATACTTTAACGGGCATCAGGGATATAAATGTAAAAGGGGCAGCTATAGGTACAGTAGTAGCCTATTTAATAGCAACTATATTGGATTTTATATCTGTAAAGAAACTTACTAAATTGAAAGTCCATGTTAAGGAAATATTTATAAAACCCTTACTGGCCTCTTTGGGCATGGCCCTGATAGCTAAAATTGTCCATTCCAGTTTTTTGGCTTTTGTTGGGGATAGATTGTCTACCGTATTTGCCATCATAATAGGGGCCATGGCATATTTTATACTACTTATTGCAACTGGTTCATTGACCTATGAGGACTTTAAATTATTGCCCAAGGGGGATAAAATAGCTAATAAGTTGGTAAAATTAAAGTTACTTAAAAGATAAATTTTAGTTGCAAAGGAGAAATAGGTATGGGAAAGATATACGTATTAGGATTAGGTCCAGGGGACATAGATTCCCTTACTTTAGGTGTAATAAATAGGATTAATAGTGGTAATAAAAACTATTTGAGAACAGAACATCATCCAGCGGTACAGTATTTGATAGATAATGGCATAGATTACGAGTCCTATGATTATGTTTATGAAAAAGAGGATGAATTTGATGATGTTTATGAGTATATTGCAGAGGATTTAATAAAGAAGGCAAATGAGTATGGAGTTATAAATTATCTGGTTCCAGGAAACCCTTTAGTGGCGGAAAGGACTGTGGAAATCCTTTTGGAAAGGGAAAATCAAGGTTTAGAGATTGAGCTAGTGGCAGGGATGAGCTTTATTGATCCCATAATAGGATTGGTTAAAAGAGATCCCATACATGGGCTTAAAATTATAGATGGAACCAGCTTTTCCATGAAGGATATAGATATAAATACAGATTGTATCATTACCCAGGTATATAATAGGAGGATTGCCTCCCATATAAAACTTATACTATCTGAAGTGTACGGTGATGAATACCAGATCTATTTAATCAATGGCGCAGGGATAAAGGATAGAGAGACTTTTTTACCCATTCCCATATATGAACTGGACAGGATTGACAGAATAGACTCCCTTACGAGTATATATATACCTAAAGTGGATAAAATAATTAAAAAAATATATGATATTGCCGATACTATTAGTACAATGGAGATATTAAGAAGTGATAAGGGATGTCCTTGGGATAGGAAACAGACCCACAAGTCCATAAGAGAATCTGTCATAGAGGAAGCCTATGAGGTAGTGGATGCAATAGATAGGGATGATATAGATGGATTAATTGAGGAGCTGGGGGATCTACTCTTTCAGGTCATATTCCACTGCCAGATAGGATGGGAAGAAGGGACCTTTAATATCTATGATGTCACCACGGAACTCAATAAAAAATTAATTTATCGACATCCCCATGTTTTTGCTGAAAAAAAAGTAGAAAAATCCGAGGAAGTAGTATATAATTGGAATAAACTGAAGTTTAACTCTAGGAACATTTCCACCTATACCGATATTTTAAAGGATATACCAAAACTTCCTTCACTAATGAGGAGCTATAAGGTTCAAGAAAGGGCTGGCCAAATAGGATTTGACTGGGAGGATGTGGACGGAGCCTTAGAAAAGGTTAGGGAAGAGTATAATGAGGTTATTGAGTCAATCAATAATATAAAAGGTGGTGATGTGGAAGAAGTAGAGGAAGAATTGGGGGATCTGCTCTTTGCAGTTGTTAATGTATGTAGATTTTTAAATGTCAATCCAGAAGTTGCATTAAACAAGACCATTAACAAGTTTATAGACAGGTTCCAAACAATGGAGAATATGAGCAAGCAAATGGGTAAAAAATTAGAGGATATGACTTTGGAGGAAATGGATGCATTATGGGATGAAGCAAAATTACATAAGGATAAATAGATAAAAATTAGATTGCATGCAGGATTTTTAAAACAAATATAGAATAAACTATATGTTAATTAACATTAAGATAAGAGGAGGAATTAATAATGAATAAGGCTGAATTAGTTGCTAGTATTGCTGAGAAGACCAATTTAACTAAAAAAGATGCTGAAAGTGCATTAAATGCTTTTATGGAAACTGTAGAGGAAACTTTAGCTAAAGGAGAAAAGGTACAATTAGTTGGATTTGGAACTTTTGAAGTAAGAGATAGAAAAGCTAGGGAAGGTAGAAACCCAAGAAATCCAGAGGAAGTTATCCATATTCCAGCATCAAAAGCTCCTGTATTTAAAGCAGGTAAAGGATTAAAAGAAGCTGTAAATAAATAAAAAAATCAGGTCGTAGACCTGATTTTTTTAAGCAATTAATAGGGGTGATTTTTTGAGAATAGACAAATACTTAAAAAATTCTAGGATAATTAAGCGAAGAACTGTGGCCAAGGAAGCCTGTGAGCAAGGAAGGGTATTTATAAATGGAAAACAGGCTAAACCGGGGTATGAAGTTAAAGTAGGAGATATAGTTCAGGTTGACTTTGGTACCGGTTCAGTAAAGGTTGAAGTTTTAAAGCTTATTGATAATGCCAAGAAAGATGAAGCATCCCAATTATATAGATATATAGATTAAGGCTTTGTTCTAAAAGCCTTTTTTTTTTCATAAATATTAGTAATGAGATAGGGGAGGGGATAAGATGAGTGAAGGAAGAACTACATTTAAAAATCAAAACATCCTTATAGAAGACAGGAATAGAGTTACTATTACAGGGGTTGAACAGGTAGAAAGCTTTAATGACAATACTATTATCCTTAAAACTATTAAGGGAGGAATAACCATTAAAGGAGAAGGCCTTAATGTAGGAAAGTTGAATTTGGATGATGGAAACATAAAGATCAGTGGGCTTATTAATGGAATCAATTATGATGATAAGGGTTCTTCACAAAAAGGGACTATAATAGGAAAAATATTTAAATGATTAGGGTGTTGTTATGGATACTACTATAAAGGTTCAATTTTATATTTTTTTAACTTCCCTTTATGGTGGACTAATAGCAGGACTAGCCTATGATATATATAGGGTAAGTAGATATTATTTTAAACCTAGGAAAATAGTAACTTCTATAGAGGATTTATTATTTTGGATAGGGCTAGCTTTAATATTTTTTTATATCCTCAACAAAGGTAATTGGGGAGAATTAAGAGGATATATATTTATTGGATTTTCCATAGGTGGATTTATATATATAAAGTTTTTAAGTAAAATCCTCTTTCCCTTATGGGTTAAATTATTTAATTGGATAGGCTTTGCTTTTAAGGGTATTATTAAATTAATAGGATTTCCTATTAAGCAGATAAAAAAATTACTGCTACCTAAAGCTAAAAGGTTAGCTAAAATTAAAAGGATTCCCAGGGAGGCTATAAGGGAGATTAATAGATATAGAAAAATTATTTCTAATAAAAAATAGAGGATTTTTTGAAAGCATGTAGAATATAATATTAGGTGGTGGTATTATGGGAAAGAGGAAAAAGAGGAAACGTGGAATTAGGTTAATACATATAATTTTGCTACTAATAATATTTTGGGTTGGTAAGACTTTAATTAGCCAACAGAAGATGATTGAAGAGCTGACCCACAGGAAAATGAAAGAGGCAGAAGAGATAACCCAATTGGAGAAGGAGATTGAAGAATTGAATAAGGAGATTGAAAATAAGGATTCTTTAAGTTTTATAGAGAAGGTGGCTAGAGAGGATTTAAGGATGGTTAGGCCTAGGGAGATAATTTATATTGATAAAAATAAGGAAGACAACCCTTTTAGAAGTTTTAGAAAGTAGTAAATTTATTGACATTAAGTGCATTCTAATATATTATATAAATGATAAATATATTTTATAAGGAGGAATTGTTTATTTATGCCCGTAACTGTAGGTAAAGTAGTTGAGGGCACAGTCACAGGTATTACTAATTTTGGGGCATTCGTCCAATTACCAGAAGGTAAGAGCGGACTTGTCCATATATCGGAAATATCTGATGACTATGTTGAAAGGGTAGCCGACTACTTGAAAAGAGACCAAAAAGTAAAAGTAAAAATATTATCTATTTCTGAGGATGGTAAAATAAGCCTTTCTATCAGACAAGCTAAACCCAAGAGCAGTAACCCTATCGAAATTGATTGGAATAAAAGCGATGAAAAGCAAAAGTATATGTCTTTTGAAGATAAGCTATCTAAATTCCTAAAAGATAGCAGTGAAAGGCAGGATCAACTAAAGATGAGGGAAGGCAGAAGGGGCCAAAGACAAAGAGGCAGTCATTTTTAGTTAAATCCTAGTAGAAAAACCGGATTAATCCGGTTTTTTATTTTAGCTGCTTATAGGATTTTAGAGAAAATACCTTATTCTAAAGTGAAAACTAGAGGCTTAATATTAAATTACAAATTTATACATGAGATATTTTATTTTTTCCTTTAAAACTGTAAGCTGGATTAGATCAATAAAAGGGCTTTCATGTTTTCCTACTTTAGATCAATAAATAATGGAACATATAAATGTTTCCTGTCAGAAATTTCTCCCATTTATACAAGAAGTATTGACAAAATAATTTCTCCCCTTTTGTTAATATGATTTTAAATAATAAAAGGGGAGGAATTATAATGCTGAAAACAGAACTTCTACCATCTAAGAGTAGGAAAGGAGATAGGGCCTTTAGTTTCAATTGGGAGTATGTATTCCCTGTAATATTTGCCTTTTTCATTGCTAGAGCCAGTATAATGGATAGATTGACACCCTTTGGTATAGCTTATTTGGCAGCCTATATTCTATCTGGAAAACCTAATATATATGTATTTATTTCTACAGCACTAGGAATCCTTTCTTTTCACGGTTTAGAGGGAGTAGATTATATACTTACATTATCTGCAATTACCTTCCTATTCAATAGGACAAAATTTAAGGACTCATTCTCATCTATAAAATTATCCATTATTACAGCAGCTATATCTGCCTTGATAAGCTTTCTTATATTGCTCATATTTGAAGATCTATTCTTGTATGATATTTTCATTATCCTATTTGAAGGGTTGGTAGTTTTTACCCTTACCTATATATTTTTGTATACCCATTCTAGAGATGCTAGGGGAAAAGTTTATTCCAATGAAAAAATTATATCCACCTTTATCACACTAGCCTTGATACTAGCAGGAATCCATAGCCTATCCATTTTTGGTGCCTCTATTAAAAATATTACCTGTATATTATTAATATTGTATTTCGGTTACAGGCAGGGGGCCTTCCTAGGTGGGGCTATGGGCATAACCTTAGGTATGATATCCTATATATCTCATCCAGAAATGCCCTTTATCCTATCCATTTACGGATTGGCAGGTCTATTAGCAGGTATATTTAAAGATCTAGGATTGGCAGGCTCTATTTTAGGCTTTCTATTGGGGAATGGGATAGTTTCCTTTTACATAAACGGCTATGGTATCAGTTTTATCCAATTAAAGGAATTGGTAATGTCCATTATAATCTTTATCCTTTTGTACAAGCCCTTGAACAATTATATATCAGACTATGTAGAATTGGCTACTGGAAGGATTAAGGAAAAATCTTATTCATATAAAAAGGATGAAATGACAATTAAAAGGTTGAATGAAATAGCTAGAGTGTTTAAAGAATTGGGAGAGACTTTTAGAAACTCTATAGACAATAACATTTACCATGTGGGACAAGTCTATGAATTAATTGATAATGTAGCCAATTCCCTATGTAGTGAATGTGGGATGAGAAAATTCTGCTGGGATGAGGGTTTTTATACAAGCTACCACTCCTTATTTAAGGCTGTAAGCTTATTAGAGGAAAATATACCTATAAGCGATGAAAACCTACCCTCCTTTATTAAGGATTATTGCATCAATAAGGAGGAGTTGAAAAAGGAGATAGAGAGTAATTTCAATATATTTAAAATAAACAATATGTGGAAAAAGAAAATTCTCGAAAATAGATTATTGGTTTCAGAACAATTAGAGGGAGTGGCCAATATAATGGAAGGGATGGCCAAGGAGATATATATAGATCCTATTTTTAGAGAGGATATGGAAGAGGTGATTTTTTCAAACCTTAAGAATAATAGGGTAGATGTAAGGGATGTGGTAGTGGCAGAACTTGAGAAGGAGAATATTGAAGTATATGTAGAAGTGGATAAGGCATATAAGCCAGAAAACAGCCTAGTAAAGATAAAAGGAATAGTTTCTGATGCTCTGGGCATACCCCTTAGGGGAGATTTTACCTTTAGCCAATCTAAAAAGGAAAGGCAGAGGTTTAAATTGATTAGGAGCAATAGATATAATGCTTTGACAGAGGTAGCTTCAAAAGCAAATTATATCAATAATATTTCGGGAGATAATTATACCTTTGGAGAAGGGGAAAATTGCTATTTTGTTGCCCTTAGCGATGGAATGGGGACAGGGAAAAAGGCCAATAATGAAAGCAGCATAGCCATAAACATATTGGAAAAGTTTTTAGAGGCTAAATTCGATAAGGAGCTGGCATTAAAGACAATTAACTCCATACTGATGCTAAAGTCCAACGATGAGATGTTTACCACCTTGGATATATCTTTACTGGATTTATATACTGGTAAATTACAGATAATTAAGAATGGGGCTCCTGCTACCTTTATTAAGAGAAAGGATAAGGTAAAGGTAATAAATTCCCAGTCACTACCGGTGGGGATTTTAAAGGATGTGGATTTTAACATATATGAGGAGTACCTGGAAGATGGAGACCTTATAATAATGATGTCAGATGGGGTATTGGAATCCAATAAGGATGGGGAGGATGTTGAAAAATGGATGAAGGATCTAATTATGGATATAGACAGTTTTAATCCCACTACTATAGCAGATAGGATAATAGAAGCAGCTAAGGTCCAGTGTAATGGCAAAGTTGCAGATGATATGACTGTGCTGGTTACAAAGGTTTGGAAAACTATATAGGCAAAAGAGTGAATATATTTTATACATTTGTCAATAATCTATAAAAAAATGGGAGTGGTAGCATTGATAAAGCAGATAATAGTCATTTCAGATGGCCAGTCCAATGTGGGGCCAGAGCCATCTAAGGTTGCAGAAATGGCCCTAAACAGAGGTATAAGGGTAAATACCATTGGGATTATTGACAATAGCCATAATAAATCTGCCATTTTAGAATTGGAAAATATAGCAGAAAAGGGTGGAGGCATATGTGAATTGACAGAGCTGGGCAGCCTTTCTGAAACATTGAGTAGGGTTACTGTAAAATCTGTATATGAAACCATTGAAGAGGTAGTAAATAGTGAGCTTAAGGCAATAATGGATGTGGATATAAAGGAAATAAGCCCTGATAAGAGAAAGAGGATTATAAATATAATAGATAAAATAGGGGATGAGGTATCTTTACAATGCCTAATCCTATTGGATACAAGTGGGAGTATGGAAAAAAAGATAGATGTAGCCAGAAAGAGCATATTTGAATTGCTAATGTTTTTAAAGGAGAGGAGGGGGGAAAATAGAATAGGGGTTATGACCTTCCCAGGCAGATGGGGAAATTATGAGTTGTTATGCGATTTTACCCAGGATATAGATGAGTTGAGAAGCAAGATTCAAACTATAGGGGTGGGAGGAATGACCCCAACGGGGCCTGCCATTGAAGGAGCCATAAGAGCCTTTTATGGAGAGCAGGAAGAGTATTCAATAGAACATATAGTTTAGGTGGTTATATGTATGTAAAGGGCAAATGGAACAAAAATGAATACAGATTAGTAGAAAAAATAGGCTCGGGAAACTTTGGTAGTGTATTTAAAGGATTGGACAAAAAAGGCCGTATTAGGGCCATAAAGATATCTAAGGATATATTATCCATAACAAATGAAAGCAATGCAATGGAAAGGTTAAAGGGAATGGCTTTCATTCCCCGGGTGTACGATTTTGATGATTGGGAAATTAATGGCAACACATATCACTTTATAGTAATGGATTATATAGATGGGTATAACCTAAAGGAGTTGAGTAATAATAAAAGGCTTAACTCCAAAAGCATATTTAAAATAGGGAAAATCCTCATTAACATATTAGGGGAAGTAAATAGATTAGGGTATAAATATACCGATATAAAATTAGAAAATATAATATTGGATAAAAGGGGAAACATATACTTTGTAGACTTTGGTAGTTTGGTTGAAAAGGATAGGCCAACTAGAGAATATACTCCCACCTATAATATCTATTCATGGGGCTTAAGGTACAGTTACAATAATGAGATGGCCATACTGTTCAGTGTGGCCATGATTATGATTACCCTTATAGGAAAGAAGGTGTATAATCCATTAATCCATGATCTAGAAGAGGTAATAAGACAGGTGAATACATTTCCAATAAAAAAGGCTGAAAAGCAATTGCTAGTAGATGTATTAAAGGGAAGGGTCAGGACCCTTAATCAATACAAAATGGCCTTATCTGCCTTATTAGATTATGGGAAATCTTTTAATGGTTTAAACAAAATTGACTATATACTAATAGCTAGTATAGTCAGTTTTGTTTTTATTATTATATTGGGGGTAAAATCTATTTTTTATTGATAGATATTATTGTATAATAGATATAGGTGGTATAGATGAAGGATAAGGTAATGGAAGTTATTGAAAGGTATAAATTGATTGAAGAAAAGGACAACATTCTAATAGGCTTATCAGGAGGACCAGATTCTATGGCCCTTCTTTATGTTTTATTGGAAATAAAGGAGGACATAGATTTTAATATATTAGTAGCCCATGTCAATCATGGAGTAAGGGGCAAGGAAGCACTAGAGGATGAAATTTTTGTTAAAAATTTGGCTAAAAAATTGAACCTCCCCTATTATTCTACAAGGGTTAATATGGATGAATATGCTAGAAAGCACAAAATCTCATCAGAAGAAGCGGGAAGGATTTTACGATACGGTTTTTTTAGAAAGGTTTTGGCCAGTGTAGGAGGAGGTAAAATAGCAGTAGCCCATAACAAAAATGATCAGGCAGAGACTTTGTTGATGAGATTTTTTAGGGGAACTGGTATAGACGGGCTAAAGGGAATGGAGTATATAAGTGGAGATATAATTAGGCCTATATTGGGTATAGACAGGCAGGAGATAGAAAGATATTTAGCCGAAAGAAATATTGAAACTCGGTTGGATAGGACTAATTTAGAGCCCATATATAGTAGAAACAGGATTCGATTGGAGTTGATTCCCTATATAGAAAAATATTATAATCCCAATATCATTGATGCCCTTTGGAGAACATCAATGATTGCTGCCATAGATAGCCATTTCTTAGAAGAATATTCGGAGAATACCTTCAACAGGCTGATTAAGGAAAAAAAGGCCAATAGACTAGTTATAGATGGCAATTTATTTTTAGAAGAGCATAGAAGCATTCAGCAAAGGGTTATTAGAAAGGGCCTTTTTCATATAAATGGGGACCTACAAGGTATTACCAATAAACATATTTCCGATGTTTTAACCTTATTTGTAGAGAAGGGTACTGGAAGGGAGATTGATCTACCCAACAATATAATAGCTAAGACAAGCTATGATGACTTTATAATAGAAAAGAAAAAAGAGGTGGATAATTCCCATTTTCTATACAAGATAAATGTGGAAGACATTAAAGGTGAGGGTATCATAAAACATGGATTCAGTTTTAAACTACTACCCATTGATAAAGTCAAAACAAATTGGAAAGATAAGTTTATAAAATACTTTGATTATGATAAAATAATAGGCGGCCTATATATTCGGAATAGGAGGCCTGGAGACCGTTTTGTTCCCTATGGAATGAAGGGAAGCAAAAAGATAAAGGATTACTTCATAGATGAGAAGATTCCTAAGGAGGAGAGGGATAGGATCCCCCTTATAACAGACGATAAAAATATACTATGGGTAGTTGGTTATAGGTCTAGTGATTTATATAAGATAACAGAAGATACAAAAAATGTGCTAATTGTTCAATTTTTAAAATATGAAGTTGAGGAGGATAAGGATGGTAAATGTTATTAAAAAGGTGCTTTTAACTGAGGAGGTTATAGAAGCAAGGATAAAGGAGTTGGGAAAACAAATAAGTGAAGATTATAAAGGTAAAAACCTAATGCTAGTGGGTATATTAAAGGGAGCTGTAATATTTATGTCCCAATTGGCCAAGAATATTGATATTCCAGTTCAAATGGATTTTATGGCAGTATCTAGCTATGGCAAATCTTCTGAGTCTACTGGAGTAGTGAGGATAATAAAGGATTTAGACTGTAGCATAGAAGATAAGGATATATTGATTGTTGAAGATATTATAGATACAGGCCTTACTTTATCTTATTTGACAGATAATTTGAAAAAAAGAGGGCCAAAATCCGTTAAGATAGTTACCTTATTGGATAAGCCGGAAAGGAGAAAAGCAGATGTGCCAGTGGATTATACAGGCTTTGTGATTCCAGATGAATTCGTAGTAGGGTATGGTTTAGATTATGCAGAAAAGTACAGAAACCTACCCTTTATAGCAGCTTTAAAGGAAGAGGTTTATAGTTAAATGAAAATAAGGGGCTGGTATTGTTTTCCCATAAAAAATATGTTATAATCAAAAAATATTATGTACTTTAGACAGAAGGGAGGACTTGCTTTGAGGAAATTTTTTAGAGGAACGAGCCTTTATCTACTTCTACTCATCCTAATAATATTCGTAGTAAGCATTCTAAGTAAAGATGTGGAGCAAGTCAGAGAAATAAATGTAACTGAGCTTATAAGTTATTTGGAAAATGATCAAGTGGCTAGTATTACAACGGTGGGAGATGTTTTAAGAGGCAAATTAAGTGATGGTACCCAGTTTACAGTTATGCTACCTGAGCATATGAAAAATAACTTCTTCGAAGATTACTTGAAGGATAAGGTGGAAGCTGGCACCATTAGATATGGAGCAGAACCCGTTCCAGAGGAGCCTTGGTTTATATCAGCATTACCTACAATATTTGTGGTGCTAATGTTTGTTGTATTCTGGTTTGTATTTATGCAGCAATCCCAAGGAGGAGGAAGTAGGGTAATGTCCTTTGGGAAAAGCAGGGCTAGATTGTATAAGGGGGATGACAAAGAGGTTGTCACCTTTAACGATGTTGCTGGCTTGGAAGAGGAAAAGGAAGAATTAAAGGAGATAGTAGATTTTTTAAAGCATCCAAGGAAGTATATTGAAATAGGTGCTAGGATTCCCAAGGGAGTACTATTGGTAGGGCCTCCAGGAACAGGTAAGACCTATTTGAGTAAAGCGGTGGCAGGAGAAGCTGGAGTACCATTCTTTAGCATATCAGGTTCCGATTTTGTTGAGATGTTCGTAGGTGTAGGAGCAAGTAGAGTTAGGGATTTATTTGAACAAGCTAAGAAGAATGCACCTTGTATAGTCTTTATAGATGAGATAGATGCTGTAGGTAGGAGAAGAGGGGCTGGCCTTGGTGGAGGCCATGATGAAAGGGAGCAAACCCTCAACCAACTACTAGTGGAAATGGATGGATTTGGTACCAACGAAGGTATAATAGTAATGGCTGCAACTAATAGGCCTGACATACTGGACCCAGCCATATTAAGGCCTGGTAGATTTGATAGGCGAATTTATGTTGGCCTACCAGATATAAAGGCTAGGGAAGAGATTTTAAAGATCCACACCAGAACAAAACCTTTAGCACCAGACGTGGATTTAAAGGTGGTAGCAAAGAGGACTCCAGGCTTTACTCCCGCAGATTTGGAGAATTTAACTAATGAAGCGGCACTACTGGCAGCAAGAAAGAATTTAAGGGAGATTCCTATGTCCATTATTGAAGAGGCTTCAATCAAGGTAGTAGCTGGACCCGAGAAGAAATCCAGGGTTATTAGCGAAAAAGAAAGAAGGCTTACTGCTTACCATGAAGCTGGTCATGCAATTACTTCCAGAATGCTTCCAAACACTGATCCAGTTCATATGGTAACCATTATTCCAAGGGGAATGGCAGGAGGATTTACTGCCTACCTACCAGAGGAAGATAGAAACTATATGACTAAGAGCCAAATGGAAGATCAACTGGTAACCCTGCTAGGTGGTAGGGCTGCAGAAGCCTTAGTACTAAAGGATATAAGTACTGGTGCACAAAATGATATTGAAAGGGCTACTAAATTAGCAAGAAAAATGGTAACCCATTATGGGATGAGCAGCAATCTAGGCCCAATGACCTATGGTACAGACGATGAAGAAGTATTTGTAGGAAGGGATTTTGGAAGGACGAGAAACTACAGTGAAGAAGTAGCTGCAGCTATTGATAGGGAGATGAGAAGCTTAATAGACAAAGCCTATAATAAGGCAGAAGAAATACTAAAAGAAAATATTAATGCCCTTCATAGGGTAGCTCAGGCTCTTCTAGAAAAGGAGACCTTAGATGCAAAAGAGTTTGAAGAAATATTTGTAGGTGCATAATCCTATATTAGGAACTATTAGGAACGATTAAAAGTCGTTCCTTTTTTGTTTAGCTATTTTATGGGGAGAGGGTAGACAAACTTACACTAATTTTGCAATATATATTTCATTTTATAAAAATATTGAAATATATATTGCAAAAACCACAATATTATTAATATAATAGATAGTAGATGGAGTTATTCATTTTAAGTTTTTCTTATATTGGGGGGATTAACAATATGTTTGATAGAAAAAAAATAGAGGAAATAAAACAGGCAGAAGAGATATGGGAAGAAGAGAAGGTAGATAAGGCTATTAGCAGATTCCCAGAGAGAAAGGAAACCTTTAAAACTAGCTCCAATTTAGAGGTTGATAGGATATATACACCAGAGGATATAAAGGATTTTGACTATAATGAAAAATTAGGTTTTCCAGGCCAGTATCCCTTCACTAGAGGGGTTCAACCTACCATGTATAGGGGCAGGCTTTGGACCATGAGGCAATATGCAGGTTTTGCCACAGCAGAGGAGTCTAATAAAAGATACAAATACCTATTAGAGCAAGGCCAGACGGGCCTATCCGTTGCCTTTGATCTGCCTACCCAGATTGGTTATGATTCAGATCATAGTTTAGCGGAAGGGGAAGTAGGCAAGGTAGGGGTTGCCATAGATTCGTTGAGGGATATGGAAATATTGTTTAATGGGATACCCTTGGATAAGGTTAGCACATCTATGACCATTAATGCTCCCGCAAGTATTTTATTAGCCATGTACATAGCTGTTGCAGAAAAGCAAGGAGTGCCTAAAGAAAAACTAAGGGGTACCATCCAAAATGATATATTAAAGGAGTATATTGCCAGGGGAACCTATATATTCCCTCCCGAGCCTTCTATGAGGTTGATAACCGATATATTTGAATACTGTTCCAAGGAAGTTCCTAAATGGAATACCATAAGCATTAGTGGATACCATATAAGGGAGGCTGGTTCCACTGCAGTCCAAGAGGTAGCCTTTACATTGGCCAATGGAATTGCCTATGTTCAAGCTGCCATCAATGCTGGATTAGATGTGGATGATTTTGCTCCAAGGCTTTCTTTCTTCTTCAATGCCCATAATGATCTATTTGAGGAAGTTGCAAAGTTTAGGGCGGCAAGAAGGCTGTGGGCCAGGATAATGAAGGAGAGGTTTAAGGCTAAGAATGAGAAATCCATGATGTTGAAATTCCATACCCAAACTGCTGGCTCTACATTAACAGCTCAACAGCCAGACAACAATATTATTAGGGTAACTATACAAACCTTAGCGGCGGTTTTAGGAGGAACCCAATCCTTGCATACCAATTCAAAGGATGAGGCATTGGCACTGCCTACAGAAGAGGCAGTAAGGATTGCCTTAAGGACCCAACAGATAGTCGCCTATGAATCTGGTGTAACGGATACTATAGATCCACTGGCGGGTTCCTATTATATAGAATCCTTAACCGATAGGATTGAAGAAGAGGCCATTAAATACATAGAAAAGATTGATCAACTAGGGGGAGCAAGCAAGGCTATAGAGAAGGGATATATACAGAAGGAGATTCAAAATGCAGCCTATAGCTATCAGATGGAAGTTGAATCCAATGAGAGAATAGTTGTAGGGGTAAATAAATTCCAAATTGAAGAAGAGGATGTAGGAGAGCTGCTAAAGGTTGATCCAGAAGTTGAAAAATTACAAAAGCAGAAGATTAAGGCCTTAAAAGAGGAAAGGAATAATAGTGAAGTAGAAAATAGGCTGTTAAAACTTAAAGATGCAGCTAAGTCGGATAAAAATTTAATGCCCTATATACTGGATGCAGTAAAGGCATATGCCACATTAGGGGAGATATGCCATGTGTTGAGGGAAGTATTTGGTGAATATGAACAGACGGTAATGCTTTAGAATTGTCCATAGTGTAAAGGGAGGTAATGAAATGGAAAGACCTATTAGGGTTTTGGTGGCCAAACCGGGACTGGATGGCCATGATAGGGGGGCTAAGGTTATAGCAAGGGCCCTAAGGGATGCAGGGATGGAGGTAATATATACTGGACTTAGGCAAACCCCAGAGCAAATAGTTCAAGCAGCCATCCAAGAGGATGTGGATGTGGTAGCTATGAGTATACTATCTGGTGCCCATAATCATCTATTCCCTAAGGTAGTAAATCTATTGAGGGAAGAAGGGGTAGATGATGTATTGATAATTGGAGGAGGAGTTATACCAAAAGAGGATATTCCAGGCCTAAAGGCAGCAGGGATTGAGGCCATATTTACGCCAGGAACATCTACCAAGGAAGTTATAGAATATATTAAGAATAACTTAAAAAGATAAAACAGGTGGTGCTTTTATTGAATATAGAAGAAAGGCTTGTTAAGGGTGATAAAAGGGCCTGTGCCAGACTTATTAGCATGCTGGAAAACAAGGAGGAAGAAGCATTAACAATACTTAAAAGGCTGTATAAGCATACGGGAAATGCATATGTAATAGGGATTACAGGGCCTCCTGGCAGTGGAAAAAGTACCTTGACAGATAGATTGACCAAAGAGCTTAGAAAGATGGATAAAAAGGTAGGAATTATAGCTGTAGATCCAACCAGCCCCTTTACTGGAGGGGCCCTTCTTGGGGATAGGATTCGTATGAAGGATTTGGCTACAGATAAAGGAGTATTCATAAGGAGTATGGGAACCAGGGGAGCTTTAGGTGGCATGTCTAAAGCCGCCTGGGGAGCCATTAAGGTATTGGATATATATGGGGCCGACTACATATTTGTTGAGACCGTTGGGGTAGGCCAGTCGGAGGTGGATATTGTAAAGATAGCCGATACGGTACTCATGGTCCTGGTACCTAATCTAGGGGATGATATACAGGCCATAAAGGCAGGTATAATGGAGATAGCCGATGTTTTTGCCATAAATAAGGCGGATTTAGAAGGAGCAGATAGGACCCAGTTGGAAATAGAGATGAATCTGGATCTAGATACAAAAAAGGATTACAGGCCCCCTGTGGTAAAGGTATCAGCAAGCAGGAATGAAAATATAGATGGACTCTTTAATAGCTTAATGGAGCATAGAAGATATCAAGAGGAAACAGGTCAACTTATTGAGAGGAGAAAGAGGAACATAAAATTTGAGTTAGTAAAACTAGTAGAGGAAGAGCTAATGGATTTAATAATGAATAGGGTTTTAGAGGAAGATCTGCTAGATAATTTATCTGAAGAAATAGTATTAAAGAGCTTGGATCCCTATTCTGCAAGGGATAAAATATTAAAGCTTATTAGATGATGGAGGGGTTTTATGGTTAATAAGATCGATCATATAGGTATAGCTGTCAAAAATTTAGATGAGGCCTTAAAATTTTATGAAGAAGTTTTAGGTATTAAATGTGGGGGTACAGAGGTGGGGGAGGAGCAGAAGGTAAAGGTTGCTTTTTTGCCTATAGGGGATACGGAAATCGAACTATTAGAGTCTACAGATGAAGATGGGCCTGTGGCAAAATTTATAGAAAAAAGGGGGGAGGGCATCCAGCATATTGCCTATAGGGTAGATGATATAGAAAAGGCAATTGAAGAATTGAAGGAAAAGGGAATTAGGATGATAGATGAGAAGCCTCGATATGGAGCAGGAGGGGCTAGGATTGCATTTTTACATCCCAAATCCACATATGGAGTGTTAATTGAGCTTTGTGAAAGAAAATAGGAAGGTAAGGAGGACTAAGATGAAGGAAAAAATTGAAAGGCTCCTAGATACCAAGAGGAAAATAGAGCTGGGAGGTGGGGAAAAGAGGATAGCTAAACAGCATGAAAGGGGCAAGCTAACTGCCAGGGAAAGGATCAATCTATTGTTGGATGAGGGAAGCTTTATAGAAATAGATGCCTTCGTTAAACATAGGTGTACCAATTTTGGAATGGAAAGTACTCAAGCTCCTGGAGATGGAGTGGTAACAGGCTATGGTACTGTAGATGGAAGGCTTGTGTTTGTATATGCCCAAGATTTTACAGTACTAGGTGGCTCCTTAGGGGAGATGCATGCCAATAAAATATGTAAGGTACAAGAGATGGCTATAAAAATGGGAGCTCCTATTGTTGGAATAAATGATTCTGGTGGGGCAAGAATCCAAGAAGGGGTAGATGCCCTTTCTGGATATGGAAAGATATTCTATAGAAACACCATGGCTTCAGGGGTGATACCCCAGATATCAGCTATTATGGGACCTAGTGCAGGTGGAGCAGTATATTCCCCAGCCTTGACGGATTTTATTTTCATGGTGGATAGAACCAGCCAGATGTTTATCACGGGGCCTCAGGTAATAAAGGCGGTAACTGGAGAAGATGTAAGCCAAGAGGAATTGGGAGGGGCCAATACCCACAATAGGGTCTCAGGAGTAGCCCATTTTATAGATAGTAGTGAAGAGGAAAGCATAAAAAGGATTAGGACCTTATTGAGCTTTCTGCCCTCTAACAATTTGGAAACTCCACCAGTTTATGAGTGCAAGGATGATATAAATAGGGTGGAGGAAAGATTAAATGAACTAGTACCGGTAAACCCAAATAAGCCCTATGATATGAAAGAGATAATTAAATTGATAGCCGATGATGGATATTTCTTCGAAGTACAACCCTACTATGCTGAAAATATAATAATAGGATACATAAGGTTAAACGGGAAAACTATAGGAGTAGTGGCCAATCAACCTAGGGTACTGGCTGGCTGTTTGGATATAAATGCATCTGATAAGGCAGCTAGGTTTATTAGGACATGTGATGCCTTCAATATCCCACTACTTAATCTAGTAGATGTACCAGGCTTTTTACCAGGAACGGACCAGGAATATGGGGGAATTATAAGGCATGGGGCCAAGATGCTTTATGCCTATAGTGAAGCAACGGTGCCAAAGGTAACTTTAATAGTTAGGAAGGCCTATGGGGGAGCTTATCTGGCAATGTGTAGCAAGGACTTAGGAGCAGATCAGGTATTTGCATGGCCCAATGCAGAGATTGCAGTAATGGGACCTGAAGGGGCAGCAAATATCATATTTAAACGAGAAATAGCCGAATCTGATGATCCCATAGCAAAAAGGGAAGAAAAGATACAGGAGTACAGGGATGCAGTAGCCAATCCTTATGTGGCAGCTGAAAGGGGCTTTGTAGACGATGTTATAGTACCAAGTATTACAAGGCCAAGGCTCATATCAGCCTTTGATATGCTTGAGGGTAAAAGGGAAGTTAATCCTTCCAAAAAACATGGCAATATGCCCCTATAAGGAGGGATATGTTTTGGGTGAAATAATATCCATTGGTGATGGTTTAATTATAACTGTATTTAGTATGATAGTTGTATTTTTGATCCTTTTAGGAATTGCCTATATTATTGATATTTTAAAGGTTTTTATAAATGATAAGAAAGATGACAAGGAAAGGGATGGAGCAAGTATTGTAGCAGAAGAAAGGCCTGCAGATCAAGAAGGAAACAGTGTGGAAATCAATGATGAGGAACTATTGGCTGTAATTGCTGCTGCCATAGCTGCAAGTCTAGGAAAATCCATTCCCCAAATAAAGATAAAAACCATTAAAAGGCTTCCTAATACCAGTCCTATTTGGGCGGAAACGGGTAGGAGGGAACAAATTTTTAACAAGTTATAATAAGATTATTGGGAGGTAAAAAGATGAGAAAATTCATAATAAAAGTAAATGGGAATCGCTATGAGGTGGAAGTGGAGGAAGTGACAGATGGTGAAACTACTCCAGAAAGACCTGCATCTACAATAGAAAACAAACCAGCTCCAGAACCCAGCCCTAAGAAAGTTGTAGAAGAAAAGCCAAAAGATGAAAAAGAAGTAGTTGTATCGGAAGGGGCAGAGGTGGTAAAAGCACCAATGCCAGGAACTATACTTAGTGTAAATGTTAAGGAAGGGGATAGGGTTACCTCAGGACAAATTCTAGTCATATTAGAAGCTATGAAGATGGAAAATGAAATTCTAGCTCCCAGGGATGGAATAGTTACCAGTATTGCTGTTAGCAAGGGGGCATCGGTAAATACAGGAGATAAATTGGTAATAATAGAGTAAATGTATATGAAAGGTGGTAACCTGAATGTTTATAGACATATTAAGGGATTTTTTCCAAAGTACTGGTTTTTCTCAAATTACTGGGGATCAAATTTTTATGATTTTAGTATCCTTTGTCCTTCTTTATCTAGCAATCAAGAAGGAATTTGAACCCCTCCTTTTGCTACCAATTGCCTTTGGGATGTTACTTGCCAACCTTCCATTAGCAGATTTAATGAAGGAACCTGTTGTGGAGATTGTAACTGATCCAAATACTGGTGAATTAGTAGCAGAAACCAAGGAACTGGGAGGACTACTATATTATCTATATCAAGGGGTAAAGTTGGGAATATATCCACCCTTAATATTTTTAGGGGTTGGAGCTATGACGGATTTTGGGCCCTTAATAGCCAATCCTAAGAGTATACTTCTTGGGGCTGCAGCCCAATTTGGCATATTCTTCACCTTCATAGGAGCTATACTTTTAGGTTTTACTGGACCAGAGGCTGCAAGTATTGGTATAATAGGAGGGGCAGATGGACCTACAGCCTTATATTTGACTAGCAAACTGGCACCAGAGCTACTGGGGCCTATTGCAGTAGCCGCCTACTCTTACATGGCTTTAGTTCCCATAATACAACCCCCTATTATGAAGGCTTTAACCACCGAAGAAGAAAGAAAGATAGAAATGGAACAATTGCGTCCTGTATCCAAAAAAGAAAAGATAATATTTCCCATAATGATTACAGTAGTGGTAAGCTTGTTACTGCCTTCAGCTGCACCTTTAGTTGGGATGCTTATGCTAGGGAATCTAATGAGGGAATGTGGAGTAGTGGACAGGCTATCTGATACAGCCCAAAATGCCTTGATGAATATAGTGACCATATTCTTAGGTTTAACGGTAGGAGCAACTGCCAGTGCAGAAATTTTTATCCAATGGGGTACAATAAAAATAATAATACTGGGACTTGTTGCCTTTTCTCTAGGAACCACAACAGGAGTACTATTTGGTAAAATAATGTGTAAAGCCACAGGTGGGAAGGTTAATCCCCTAATTGGTTCTGCTGGGGTTTCGGCTGTGCCAATGGCAGCTAGGGTATCCCAAAAGGTAGGCCAGGAGGCCAATCCAAGGAACTTTTTACTTATGCACGCTATGGGGCCCAATGTGGCAGGGGTCATTGGTTCAGCCATAGCAGCAGGTTTACTTTTAAATTTCTTTGGAGGATAATATATGGCATGCTAGCATCTTTTATAGAGCTAGACATGTTTTAATAATATATTTTGAACAAAAAATACGACTGGTATCCATTGGGAACCAGAACGGAGGGATGATCATGTATATTAAAAAAGGTTTAACTACTAGAAGGATGGTCATAATTGGACTGCTAGGTGCTATTTCCATAGTGTTAGGTTTGGTACCTGGATTGGGATTTATCCCCGTAGGGCCTACAAGGGCAACCATCATGCACATACCGGTGATTATTGGAGCCATATTAGAAGGCCCCTTTGTTGGAGGGATGATAGGGCTAATATTTGGTTTTTTTAGCCTCTTTCAGGCTGCAACCAATCCCACCCCCGTATCCTTTGTATTTTTGAACCCTTTAGTTTCCATAGTGCCAAGGATACTAATAGGAATAATTACCCATTATGTCTATACACTTGTTAAAAATCTAGGAAAAAGAAAGGTGCTGTGGATATTAAATATAATCTGGGTTTTAATACTTGCCTATCTTTTATATGGGATTTATACTGGTATAAGGGAAGGCCAGAGTATTGGAATCTTGATAGTGAATACCCTATTGAGTATTTTTACTCTGGCAATAGGCATTTATAGCCATAAAAAATTGAAAAACCAAGCTGTTGATATTATGCTAGCAACTTCAATAGGGACCCTGACCAATACAGTAGGGGTATTATTTACCATTTATATCCTTTATGCTGAAGAGTTTGTTATGAAACTAGGCCAAAGTCCTGATATGGCTAGAAAAGTAATAACTGGTATTGGAATTACCAATGGTATACCGGAGATAGTAATTGGGATAATAATAGTTACCAATGTAGTAGCAGCATTGAGTAGAAATAAATAGATTGGATGTGGGAATAATGTTATTGGTAATAGATGTGGGTAACACTAATATAGTATTTGGAGTGTATAAGGGAGATAAATTACTAAATTATTGGCGAATATCTACAGATAAGGACAAGACTCCCGATGAATATGGCTTATTATTTGAGCAGATATTTAAATACCATAACTTGTGTGCCAAAAATGTTGAAGATGTAATAATTTCATCAGTAGTACCTATACTAATCCATACCCTATCTGATATGAGTATTAAATATTTTAATTGTAGACCTATAATTATAGGTCCCGGTATTAAAACTGGTATGAATATAAGGTATGATAATCCCAAAGAGGTAGGGGCCGATAGGATTGTCAATGCTGTGGCAGCCTATGAAAAATATGGAGGCCCTTTGATTGTAGTTGATTTTGGTACAGCTATTACCTTTTGTGCCATATCTAAAGAGGGGGATTATTTGGGAGGGGCCATTGCTCCTGGGATAATAATCTCCAGTGAAGCCCTATTTACAAGAACTGCTAAGCTGCCTAAGGTGGAGCTTATTAAACCAGACTCTGTAATATCAAAGAATACGGTAAATAGCATTCAAGCGGGTCTGGTGTATGGTTATATTGGATTGGTAGATCATATAATTGAGAAGATGATAGAGGAATTGAAAGATGAAGGAGAAGTAAAAACTGTAGTTGCAACTGGAGGATTTTCTTCCTTAATAGCTAGTGAGAGCAAATATATCAATAAAACTGATGATTTATTGACCTTAGAGGGGCTCCGTATAATATATGGAAGAAATAAGTAGCCAGCAGGCTACTTTTTTATTAGAGGTGAGGTGGCTTATGAAGATAGGCAATATAGAATTGGAAAACAATATATTTTTGGCCCCTATGGCAGGGGTTACCGATAAGGCCTTTAGGATAATCTGCAGGGAAATGGGGGCAGGCCTTGTGGTTTCCGAGATGATCAGCTCTAATGGATTATATTATATGGATAAGAATACCTTTAAATTGATGGATATAGATAAAAGGGAAAGGCCCGCTGCTCTACAGATATATGGTGCTGATCCCAATTTAATGGCTCAAGTGGTTGAGGAGTTTATCAATTCCAAGAAGAATGTGGATATACTGGATATAAATATGGGCTGTCCCACACCTAAAATTGTAAAAAATGGATACGGTTCAGCCTTACTCAAAAATCCATCTCTAGTTAGAAAAATATTAAGGGCTATAATAAGGGTTTCTACTAAACCGGTAACTGTGAAAATCAGGATGGGTTGGGATAAAGAACACATAAATGGAATAGAGATAGCTAAGATAGCTGAAGAAGAAGGGGTAGCCGCCTTAACCATCCATGGCAGGACCAGGGATATGTTTTATTCAGGTAGGGCGGATTGGGATTACATAAAAAAGGTGAAAGAATCGGTGAGTATCCCTGTTATAGGTAATGGGGATGTATTTGAACCTATAGATGCCATAAGGATGATAGAGTATACAGGCTGTGATGGGGTAGCCATTGGAAGAGGATCCATGGGAAATCCCTGGATATTCAAAAGGATTAGACTATTGATGGAGGGAAAAGGAGATGTTCCACCAACTTATGGAGAAATAATCAATATGGCCATAAGGCATTTAAAGATGGTATGTGATATAAAGGGAGAAAGGGTAGGAGTAAGGGAGATGAGAAAACATATAGCCTGGTATCTAAAGGGCATTGAAAACTCCAACAGGATAAAGGATAAGATAAATATTATTGAAAGCAAGGATAGGATAATAGAAATATTGTGGGATTACCTCCTAGAATTAAATACTAAGGATAATTAGTAATACCTATTCTTTAATATTCATATAATACATTACAATAATATATATGCGAGGAGGGTATTTTATTGGGTTTCTTTATATAATTGATAAAGAAAAATATATTAATCATTTTCATAGGGGACTTAAAAAATTTATACCCCCAAATTTCCTTCCAACTATTAGGCCTAGAGTGTTAGGTGATATCTATAATAAAGAGGAAATAATAATTGGAAAAGCTGCAGGGGTATTTTTAAAGGATTACAAAATAAAAGAGGAGTTGGTAGATGGGCTTATTTTAGCTATAGAAAAACTTAAAGATGAATATGTAGATACCCTAATATTGGATGATTTGCTCCTATTAAATAAGGGGGATATAGAAAAGATTAAAAACAATACCCAATTAATGGTAGTAGATGGCATAAAGGTTTTAGTATTTTTTTTACCCTTTGTATTAAAATCTATTTACCAGGGATTGAAAGAGGATTTAAAAGAGAAGGAAGTTTTGATAATAGGTGATGAGGAGGAAGTTACTAAAGAGCTTATAGAGGCTCTAAGTCAAGAGGTAAGGTTTATTACTTTAGTAGGAGATTATGAAAATAGTATAGATAATATATATGAATATATTTTAGAAAAAACAGGATTATCCATATTTTACTCTAAAAGAATAGACAGAATCTTGACAAATTACTCTGTTATTATTAATCTTAAAGATAAATATTCTTTAAATATGAATAGAATTAGGAAGGAAGCTCTTATATTCGATTTTAGCATGGAGAAAGGATTGGCCAACATCAAGGATAGGCCAAATAGATTGACAGTTATAGAGGATTTTATATTTAGTATAGACCAATTAGATATAAAGGCTAATCCATTTATAAGTCCTCTAATTCCTTCTTACCTATATGAATACTTCTATCCATATAGATATGGAGATTTGGTAGGCTTATTAATCCATGGGATGGTATATACTATTGAGGATTTTATAGATCATAAAATTATAAATAAGGGAAAACTGTAAAAGCTTGACAATAATACTTCCCTTGATTATAATATTCTGCATATGTAGGTAATAAATTTCTGAAAATTATATATTGTAAAAGTAATAAAAGGCCAAAATATTGAATAAAGGAGAGAGTAGTATGGCTGAAAAGGATGTCTTCCTAACATATGAAGGATTAAAAAAGCTTGAGAATGAATTAGATGAGCTGAAATCCGTTAAAAGAAGAGATATTGCAGAAAAAATAAAACAGTCCTTAGCCTTTGGGGATATAAGTGAAAACTCAGAATACGATCAAGCCAAAAACGAACAGGCACAATTGGAAGAAAGAATAGCAAAGTTGGAAATGATACTAAGAAATGCTAAACTAATAGATGATGAGGAAATTTCCACCGATGTAGTAAGTATAGGATCAAAGGTTTTAGTAAAGGACCTGGAATACGATGAGGAAATGGAATATACCATAGTAGGTTCTGCAGAGGCGGATCCTTATGAGGGGAAGATTTCAAACGAGTCTCCAGTAGGAAAGGCTTTATTAGGCAGAAAGAAGGGGGAAGTAGTTGAGGTCCATGTACCAGATGGAATAATCAAGTATGAAATATTAAATATAGATAGATAAAGGAGGCATAACTACCATGACAGGAGCGGAAGAAAATATTAATGAAATGCGTAAGATAAGAAGGGAAAAGCTAAAACAACTAATTGAGATGGGGGAGAATCCTTTCCTTGTAGAAAGATATGATTTCACTCATCATAGTACTGTTATAAAGGAAAATTTTGAGGAATTGGAAGAAAAAGAGGTTTCCGTTGCAGGTAGAATAATGTCTAGAAGGGGTCATGGCAAGGTTAGCTTTATGGATTTGCAGGACAGCAAGGGAAAGATACAAATTTTTATTAAAATAGACATAATAGGGGAAGAGAACTATAATAAGCTAAATTTATTAGATATTGGAGATATTATTGGAGTAAAAGGAGAAGTATTTAAAACTAAGACTGGAGAAATTTCTATAAGGGCAAAAGAGATTAAATTATTAACCAAATCTTTGCAGATATTACCAGAAAAGTTCCATGGTCTAAAGGACCAGGATTTAAGATATAGGCAAAGATATGTAGATTTAATTGTAAATCCAGAAGTAAAGGAAGTATTTATATTAAGATCAAAAATAATAAGGGCAATAAGGGAATTTTTAGATAATAGAGGCTTTTTGGAGGTAGATACCCCAATACTAAATACAGTAGCTGGCGGTGCCAATGCTAGGCCCTTTATTACCCATCATAATACCTTAGATATAGATATGTATTTAAGAATTGCCAATGAACTATACTTAAAAAGGCTTATAGTAGGTGGATTTGAAAAGGTATATGAGATGGGCAGGATGTTTAGAAATGAGGGTATGAGCTATAAGCACAATCCAGAATTTACAAGTATAGAACTATATCAGGCCTATGCAGACTATGAAGACATGATGAAAATAACTGAAGAATTGGTTGCCTATGTGGCAGAAAAATCTTTAGGCACTACTAAAATCAATTATCAAGGCCAGGAAATAGACCTTAGTCCACCATGGAGAAGGCTTACTATGATAGATGCTATAAAGGAATATGTTGGAGTAGACTTTAATAATATCGATACAGATGAGGAAGCCATTGAAGTGGCAAAGGCGAAAGGATTAGAAGTTGAACCAGGAATGAAAAGGGGCCATATAATTAGTGAAATGTTTGAAGAATTCTGTGAAAAGCATTTGGTTCAGCCTACCTTTATTACCCATCATCCTGTAGAGGTTTCACCTTTGGCAAAAAGGAATGCGGAAGATCCAAGATTAACCAATAGATTTGAAGCCTTTATCAACACTTGGGAAATAGCCAATGCCTTCAGTGAATTAAATGACCCTATAGACCAGAAGGAGAGATTTTTGGAGCAAGTAAAGCAAAGAGAAGCAGGAGATCAGGAAGCCCATATGATGGATACAGATTTTATCAATGCATTAGAAGTAGGATTACCCCCAACGGGAGGGTTAGGAATAGGAGTAGATAGGCTTATTATAATTCTTACCAATCAACCTTCCATAAGGGATGTAATACTGTTCCCAACTATGAAGCCAATAGATGATAGTGAATAATAGAGTGAGTCAAGGGGAAACCCTTTGACTCTTTTTTTGTAACCAGTAGAAAAGTTTTATATTTATAATAATTTTAAATAAGGGTATTTTTGTTAAGAGTTCAAGGTAAGGTTTTGTTATAATTTATAATAAGCCTTTTCTATTTTAGCATATTTAATAAATTTTCTATATGGATTTATAACTATCCTATAAGAGGTCTATAAATTGAGTACTGGAGGAGTACCTATGTATACCTTAGAAGAACTTGAATCCATTGTGAATAAATGTAAAAGATGCCCCCTACATAGGACTAGGACTAATGTAGTATTTGGGGAGGGAAATACAAAGGCAAATATGATCTTTATTGGAGAAGGGCCAGGATTTTATGAGGATAAAATGGGTAGGCCCTTTGTAGGAAGAGCAGGACAGCTTCTTGATAAGATGATAGAGGCTATTGGATTAAGGAGGGAGGAAGTTTACATAACCAATATTGTCAAATGTAGGCCTCCAAACAACAGAAATCCTTTGGAAGAAGAGAGTGATATTTGCATAGAATTTTTAAGATGGCAGGTAAAGATAATAGACCCAACTATTATAGTGTGTTTGGGGGCAGTAGCAGCAAGAAATATTATAGATAGAAATTTTAAAATTACTAGGCAGAGGGGGATATGGTTTAATAGAGGCAAATACTCTATAATAGCTACTTATCATCCTGCTGCCCTTTTGAGAGACCAGAGTAAAAAAAGGGAAGCCTGGGAAGATTTTAAGAGTATAAGGGAAAAATATAAAAAGATAGCTATAAATATGGAAGGATGATAAAGTGAAGGAAGAAAAAATGAAATCCTTAAATGAAGAAATAGCAAAAAAATATCCTGATGAAAAGATACTGGTAGGATGTGGAAATTTAGATAGTCCCATTGTATTGATTGGAGAGGCCCCTGGTGCAAATGAAATAAAGCTTGGAGCCCCATTTGTAGGTCAAGCTGGAAAACATTTAGAGGAGTTTTTAGAAATACTAGAATTAAATAGGGAGGATATATACATAACAAATGCAGTTAAGTATAGGCCTACAAGGGTAAATCCTAAAACGGGAAGATTATCAAACAGGACCCCTACCTCTAAGGAAATAGATGATTTTAGATATTTTTTATATAGGGAGATAGCTATTATTGAACCTGAGATAATAGTCACCTTGGGAAACATTCCCCTCAAATCCATATATGATAAGGATATGAAGATAGGAAAGGTCCATGGGCAATTGATGAATATAAATATACATGGTATAGATTATAAAGTCTTTCCTTTATACCATCCAGCAGCTGTTATATATAGGAAAGAGTTGAGGGATGTTTATATTGGTGATTTATACCATTTAAAAAAAGAGATAAAGGTACTTGACATTTATAAAAAAAGGGTGTAATATGATTCATTGTCAGCGAAAAAATAAGCTTAAACAAATTTACAAAAAAAGCTTTAAAAATCCTTGACAAAATATAAAACATTTGTTATAGTATAAAAGTCGGTTGCAAAAATCGACACTGAACCTAGACAACTAAACAGTGTGAAGTACTTTGAGTAGGTAAAAAGAGCTAGCAAACTTTTTTA
>JAAYEM010000097.1 GCA_012728725.1 Tissierellia bacterium
ATATATCATGATTCTCTAGTACCTTACCATTTCCAACATGAACTGTTCCATTTTTTATTAAAAGCATCTGCTGTCCCCCTATTTGATTCTGCCTATTCTAATTGATCTTTCCTACGAGGTGGCAGGCTACATAATGTTTGCTGGCAACCTCTTTAAGAATAGGGGGTGTTTCGCTACATATAGGCTTTGCATACCTACACCTTTCTACAAATTTACAAGAGTCTGGAGGATTTATAGGGCTTGGAACATCCCCCTCTAATATTATCCTACTTCTAGTCTCCTGTATTTTGGGATCTGCAATTGGTATAGCTGACAGCAAAGCCTCCGTATATGGATGGATTGGGTTTTTGTACAATTCTTCTGCATCTGCATGTTCAACAATAGTTCCTAGATACATTACAGCAATCCTATCGGAGACATACTTCACCATGGATAGATCATGGGCTATTAATAAATAGGTTAGTCCCATTTCCCGTTTGAATCTTAACAACATATTTATTATCTGGGCCTGTATGGAAACGTCAAGGGCAGAAATAGGTTCATCACATACTACAAATTTAGGCTCAACAGAAAGGGCCCTGGCAATGCCAATCCTCTGCCTTTGACCACCACTAAATTCGTGGGGAAATCTATTTCCATGATCCTTGTTTAAGCCTACCAGCTCAAGTAATCTATTAACCTCATCCTCTATCTCTTTTTTGCTTAATTTACGGTGAACCTTGATCCCCTCACTTACTATTTCAGAAACGGTCATCCTTGGATTGAGGGATGAATAGGGATTTTGGAATATCATCTGTACATCTTTACAGAATTCCAATTTCTCTTCCTTGGATAGTTTGGTTACATCTTTGCCTCCTATTAGTATTTCTCCACTGGTTGGTTTTTCCAATCTTACTAGGCATCGTCCCGTTGTGGATTTCCCACATCCACTTTCGCCAACCAGCCCCAATATCTCTCCCTGATTGATAAAGAATGAAACATTATCCACCGCTTTTAATATCTCTTTTCTGCTTATTTTAAAATATTTACATAAATTATTTACTTCAACAAAAGGGCGTTCCTCTTTCATAGTCTGCTCCTTTCTATAATTTATATTGACCACAAACTCTATCTTTTCCACTCTACTTTAGGTGCCTTTGGATGCTCTAACCAGCACACAGTACTATGCTGCTCATCTATCTGATATTCTGGCGGCAACTGTTCGTAACATATTTCCATAGCATATTCACACCTTGCTGCAAAAGGACATCCTACAGGTGGGGAAAATAAATCAGGTGGTGTCCCCTCAATGGGTATCAATTCTTGATCCTTATCCATGGTTAAGGATGGTATGGATTTTAACAGCCCCCAAGTATATGGATGTCTAGGATTATAAAATATATCATATAACTTCCCTTGTTCTACCACCATTCCACCATACATGACTATTACCCTGTGGCATAGGCTGGCTACTACACCTAGGTCGTGGGTAATCATTATGATGGATGTGTTTAATTTGGATTGCAACTCCTTCATCAAATCCAATATTTGAGCCTCTATGGTCACATCTAAAGATGTGGTAGGCTCGTCCGCTATCAAAAGACTAGGATTGCAAGCTAATGCTATGGCTATCATGGCCCTTTGCTTCATTCCACCACTAAATTCATGGGGATATTGGTAGTACCTTTTTTCTGGATTGGGTATCCCAACTAAATTCAACATCTCTATTGCTCTTTCCTTTGCCTGTCTTTTGCTAAGGTCTGTATTGTTTCGTATTGATTCCTCAATCTGCTTTCCTATTCTCATAGTTGGATTTAAGGAAGTCATAGGGTCCTGAAATATAAATCCAATTTCAGATCCCTGATATTTTTTAATCTCTTTTTTGGACAGGCTAGTCATTTCTGTCCCCTTATATATAATAGAGCCCCCTTCAAAAAATCCCGGTGGCTCTGGGTTTAATCTCACGATACACTGGGCTGTAACGCTTTTGCCACAACCGGATTCCCCTACTATTCCAACTATCTCCCCTTCATCTACATGAAAGGTTACTCCTCTTACTGCTTTGACAGTCCCTCCATAGGTCTTAAAGGAAAAATGAAGGTCATTTATTTCCAATAGTCTGCCCATTATCTGTCACCTCTATTTCCATATTTTATTTTTCCAATCCCCGTAATTTAGGATCTAAAGCATCTCTTAATCCGTCACCAAGAAGATTGAGTGCAAGCATGGTTGTACATATGAAAAATGCTGGCACAAAAAGCTGGTATGGATAGGTCCTAAAGGCCTGAGCCCCTATCTTGGTCAAGGATCCCCAACTGCAATCTGGAGGTTGTATTCCTATTCCAATATAGCTTAAGAAAGCTTCAGAAAATATATAACCAGGAACTGCCATAGTTAAATTGGTTATGATCAACCCAACTACATTGGGAATTATATGCTTAAACATAATCTTAACTTCTGAAACACCTAGGATTTTTGCTGCTGCAACAAAATCCTGCTCCTTTAACCTCAATACCTCTCCTCTTATAAATCTAGCTGTACCAATCCAACCTACTATAATCATTGCAATTATCAAGGATTTTATTCCAGAACCTAAAACCATCATTACCAATATGGCAACTATTATATATGGAATTCCATATAAAACATCTATTATTCTCATGATTATCATATCTACAATACCACCATAGTAACCAGCTATTCCACCTATTATAACCCCAATGGTGGCATTTAAAATTGCTGCCGTAAAGCCTATGGTCAAGGAGACTCTAGCTCCCATCCAGTTCCTTACCCAAAGGTCCCTTCCCAACTTATC
>JAAYEM010000098.1 GCA_012728725.1 Tissierellia bacterium
ATAGGTGCTGGAATCCATAATTGGATACCCCAATCTATTATAGAAAATATATTAGGACAGAATAATCCATTTTCTGTTTTGATTGCTACCTTTGTAGGAATACCAATATATGCTGATATATTTGGAACTATACCTATTGCAGAGGCTTTATTGGCTAAAGGAGTACAAATTGGTACTATATTATCATTTATGATGGGAGTTACAACCCTATCCCTTCCCTCCATAATAATGTTAAAACAAGGGGTTAAACCAAAATTATTAGGAGTATTTATAGCTATTGTGACCATAGGGATAATTATAATTGGATATTCCTTTAATCTATTCTCCCATATATTTGTATAAGGGGGTGGTAGTATGGAAATTAAGATACTGGGCACAGGCTGTCCAAAATGTGAAAAACTAGAGAAAAACCTAAAGGTTGCTTTAAAGGATTTGGACCTTGAGGTTAAAATAATAAAGACGGATAACCTAGCTGAAATAGTAAGCTATGGTGTAATGACCACTCCAGGCCTGGTAATAGATGATCAGGTAAAAACAGTAGGAAAGGTACCTTCTGTTAAAGAGATAAAGGAAATGTTAAGTAAATAGGGGATAGTTAGGTTAAATAGGTTCAATTATTTGTGATAAATTAATACAAATTATTAAGATAAGTCCCACTGTGAAAGATTTGTTTGAAATATCATGACTACCCTCTATTGACAGTAAAGTCAAATAATTGTACAATATAATTGGCATATGCTAATAACGTAGAGAGGGATGAAAATATGTCTAACTGCAACAACTGTCCATCAAAAAATAATTGTAATTCTCAGGCTACCTGTACTATAGTCAACAACCCCAATAATTTTGTTACCAATATTATTGGGGTAATGAGTGGAAAAGGCGGTGTTGGTAAATCCACAGTTGCAGCCCTAATAGCCAAGGATTTAAATGCCAAGGGCTATAGGGTAGGGGTATTAGATGCAGATGTTACCGGGCCTAGTATTCCCAGGCTTTTCCAGGTAAACAAGCAAAGGGCTGTGGCCAATGACCAGGGCATGCTACCAGTAGTTAGCCAGGAAGGGATAAAGATAATGTCCTTAAACCTTCTGATGGATGATGAAGAAAATCCAGTTATTTGGAGGGGGCCAATAGTGTCCAATATAGTACAGCAGTTTTGGACTGATGTTATCTGGGGAGAGCTGGATTATTTGATAATAGATATGCCACCAGGCACAGGGGATGTAGCCTTGACTGTTATGCAATCCATCCCTGTTACAGGAATAGTCATGGTGGCAGTTCCTCAGGATCTGGTATCCATGATAGTGGCCAAGGCGGTAAACATGACTAAGAAACTTAATATACCTATACTGGGCATAGTCGAAAATATGAGCTATGTAACCTGTCCTGACTGTGATAAAAAGATTAAAATATTTGAAGGGGAAAACACAGCTGAATTCCTAAAGGAATATGATTTGGAACTATTAGGGGAACTACCTATGATGAAGGATATAGCAGGTATTTCAAGTCCTAATAATAATGGACTGTCTGAGCCTGTTAAGAAGATAATTGAAGGAATTGGGGATAAGATAGTAAATTTCTTAGAATAGGATTCATTGTAAATTTTATATTTTTAATCACAATAAATTTTTGCCCAGACAAGTTTATATAGAATCATATAAATGGTATAAACCCCCATATTTTTGGCAAATATAAGAATAAAAAAATATGGGGGTTATTTTATGACAAGAATAAAAAACTATTACAGGGATAAGGCCTATAATATTATCAAATTAATAAATATTATTTCTGATAAATACAAAGGTAGAGAGATTAGTGAAAAGGAAGAGATAATAGAGAATCTGAACAAAGCCCATGAGGAGTGGAAGAGCAAGGAAAAATACTTTCAAACAGTGACAGATCCAGACCTGGTGGACCATGCCATATATGAACTGGAGGCCTCTAAAATAAAATATGCCTATCTATTAAAAAAGGCAAAAGAATTAAATATTGAGTAATATTTACACAAGCTATCCCCTATTATATAGTAAAAGTATATAGGGGGGATTTATATGGATATTACCACCTTGCTGGCTTTCCTATTTGGTTTATTCCTACTATATATAATAGGTATATTATTGGTTATTCCCATTAAGCTCATAATAAAATTAATAGTCAATGGAGTAATAGGAGGTTTCCTATTATTAATAGCAAATTTCATAGGAGGTTTTATGGGCCTTAGTATAAATATCAATCCCATAACGGCTTTGGTGGCAGGCTTTTTAGGGGTACCGGGGATAGTCCTATTATTCATAATACAAAAGATATTATAGTTCACTAAATTGTAAAAATATACTAATAAATTTGCAAATATTCCTTTAATTTGATATATATAATATATATAATAATTTTATAAGGAGGCTATTGCCATGGCTGCAATTAAAATACAAGTAGAAGAAAGAAGGGGATTAGGAAAGAATAAGGCAGATAAACTTCGCAGAAATGAAATTATACCAGGTGTACTATATGGTAAAGGTGAAGAAGCAAAACATATTCAGGTAAATAAACGGGATTTTGAAAGGGTATACAAAATAGCAGGAACAACTACCTTAATAGACCTAGAAGTTGGAGGAGATACATTACCTGTATTAATAAAGGAAGTTCAAATCCATCCATTTAAGAATCAGTATCTCCATGTGGACTTCCAAAAACTTGATATGACTGAAGAGGTTAAATTAACTATTCCTATTACATTGGTAGGAAAGGAAAATATTAGGGATAAGGATGGAACACTGGTACAGCAATTAGATGAAATAGAAATAGAATGTTTACCAAAGTATATCCCACAAGCAATAGAAGTAGATGTATCTAATATCGATTTTGATAGACCAATATTCGTATCAGATTTAGAAATATTTGGTGATGAAAACATTACCATATTTAGGGAAGCTGATGATGTAATAGTAAGTCTAGTAGAAGCAGGAGCACCTGCGGAAGAAGAGGAGGAAGAAGTAGTAGATGCAGGGGATGTACCAGTAGTAGGAGAGGAAGAATCGGAAGAAGAATAATAGTGGAAACAAAAAGACAGGTAAGCATGAACTTATCTGTCTTTTTCTATAGGAAGAAGGGGTGAAAAGAATGGGCAAAATATTATCTGGATACCTATTTCCCCATCCCCCCATTGTAGTAGAAGGGATAGGGAAGGGGGAAGAAGTTAGGGCCCAAAAGACCATAGAAGGTTCCCAGGCCTTGGCTAAGGATATAGGAAATAAGAAGCCTACCACCATAATAGTCATAACTCCCCATGGACCACTTTTTAGAGACGCCCTATCCATATCCGTAAGTGAAGAATTAGAAGGGGATTTTAGAAGGTTTGGTAATGGATCTATAAAGTATAGGTACAAAAACAATTTGGAATTGGTAGAAAGGATAGCTAAAGAATCCAGCCTAAGGGATATCCCCATAGCCATAGTGGATAAGGGATTTGCTAGAAGATATGGTATTGACCTTAAATTAGATCATGGAAGCTTGGTCCCTCTATATTTTGTGGATAAGGAGTATAAGGATTTTAAACTTATCCACATTACCTATGGCCTACTATCCCCATTGGAGCTATTTGAATTTGGTAGGATACTTCAAAGGGTAGCCTTAGAATCCCATGAAGATGTGGCCTTGATAGCCAGTGGAGATCTATCCCATAAGCTATCCCATGATGGACCCTATCCCTATTCCCCCTATGGAGAAAAGTTCGATAATAAAATAGTCAGTATACTGAAGGAGGCAGATTTTAAATCCATAGTATCCTTCGATTTGAGCCTAAGTGAGAAGGCAGGAGAGTGTGGCCTTCGCTCCCTTATGGTACTGGCAGGCTTTCTAGATGGATATAGGATAGAAGCAGAAGTATTATCCTATGAAGGCCCCTTTGGTGTTGGATACTGTAATGCTAAATTTGAAGTAATAGATAGGGATGATAGCAGGAATATACAGGAGGAGCTAATCAATATGAATAGGGAGAAGATGGATAGGATCAGGGAAAAGGAAGATGAATACGTAAGGCTTGCTAGAAAAAGTTTAGAACATTATGTAAGATATAATGAAAGGATCAGTGTCCCTGAATATATAGGGGAAGAAATGTTAAACAAAAAACAAGGAGTATTTGTCACCCTCAAAAAGGATGGTATGCTTAGGGGCTGTATAGGTACCGTAGAGCCTAGGCAGAAAAATGTTGCAGAGGAGATAATAGAAAATGCCATAAGTGCAGGAACCAAGGACCCTAGATTCGACCCGGTTACAGAAGAGGAGTTGGACCAATTGGTATATTCAGTAGATGTACTAATGAAGCCAGAACCTATTACATCTATTGAAGAACTGGATGTTAAAAGATATGGGCTTATAGTGTCTAAAGGATACAGAAGGGGCTTGTTGCTACCTAATATAGAAGGGGTGGACACTCCTGAAGAACAGGTAAGAATTGCCCTCAATAAAGCCGGTATTGATGAAGGGGAGAATTATGAGATGCAGCGCTTTGAAGTAATACGACATAATTAGGAGGATTTGTATGGAATGCTTATACTATGAAAAGAAGGAAAACCAGGTGGTAATATGTAATCTTTGCCCCCACAAATGTACTATTGCTCCGGGGAAGGTAGGCATATGTAGGGTAAGGAAGAATGTGGATGGGACCCTCATATCCTTAAACTATGGAAGGATTGCTTCCCATGCCTATGATCCAATAGAGAAAAAACCACTTTACCACTTTTATCCTGGAGCAGACATCCTTTCCTTGGGCAGTATTGGCTGCAATTTAGCCTGTGATTTTTGCCAGAATTGGGAGATAGCCCATAGGCGTTCCTTAACCATAGAGATAGAGGATGAAGATATTTTATTATTAGGAAAGGCAAAGGGCTCCATAGGGATTGCCTATACCTATAACGAGCCCACCATATTCTATGAATATGTATACCATATGTCAAAATTGGCCAGAAAAAGAGGACTTAAAAATGTGCTAGTAACCAATGGCTATATAGAGGAGGAGCCTTTAAAGGAACTCCTTCCCTATATAGATGCTATGAATATAGATTTAAAATCCATGAAGGATGATTTCTACAAGAGGATTTGTAAGGGTAAATTAGAGCCGGTTTTAAGGACCATTGAACTGGCAGCCAAATCTACCCATGTGGAATTGACCACCCTAATCATTGAAGGGGAAAATAGCTCTGAGGAAGAGATAGAGGAGCTGGCCCAATGGATAGCCAGCATAAATAAGGGCATCCCCCTTCATCTATCCAAATACTTCCCAGCCTACAAGATGGCACTGCCAGCCACCAGCTATGAAGTCCTTATGAGGGCTAAGGAAATAGCTAGCAAACATTTGGACTATGTATATATTGGAAATGTATGGGGGATAGACAACAACACCTATTGCCCCAATTGCTCCAATGAGCTGGTAAATAGGTATAGCAGAGGAGAGATAAGGGGTATACAAGATGGAAAATGCAGTCAGTGTGGATATCCAGTAAATATAATATATTAAATATCCCTTGCCAAGCACAAAATCAGCCTGCCATGAATAAAATATACCAAATAGGTAAGAATCTTAGCAAATACTATTTAAGGGGCTGATTTTGTGTCTTGTAAATTTTGTAATGAAAAGGGGAAAAATACTGTAGATTTACTGGGGATAAGCATATGTGAGGACTGCTTCGAACACATAGCCACTACCTCTGTATTTGCTGATAATTATGAATATAATAAGGAAGTAATAAAATCCATATTGAAAAAATACATAGAGGAAAAGGATATGGCCCCGTAATTATGTACGGGGCCAATTAATTTATATTGTATAATAATTTTATGATATACTAAATAAAAAGAAGAGCTGAAAGGAGTATATTATTGGGAAAGCCAATTTTTGAAAGAATGAAGGAGCTAAAGGAAATAAGGCCCATTTCTTTCCATATGCCAGGCCATAAGGGGAGAAACTGGCTTATCAATTGGGGAGAATACATATTGGACATGGATATTACTGAAATACCTGGAATGGACAATCTTCAGGATCCAGTAGGGGTTATCAAAAGGAGCCAGGAATTGGCTGCCAAGGCCTTTGGGGCCAGGGAGACCATATATTCAGTAAATGGAACTACGGGAGGAATCTATATTGCCCTAGGTGGGATAAGCAGTCCAGGAGATAAGATATTGATCCAGAGAAATTCCCACAAATCCGTATATAATGCCGCCATTTTGAATAGGTTGGATATAGAATATGTATATCCAAATTACAATAAAGACCATCATCTATATACGGGCATAGATCCAGATACCATAGAATCTAAATTGAAGGAAAGTCCAGACATAAAAGTGGTGGTGTTAACCTACCCCAATTACTATGGAATCTGTTCCAATATAGAAAAGATAGGGGAAATAGTCCACAAGTATGGTAAGCTATTGATGATAGATGAGGCCCATGGAAGCCATTTTATATTTTCAGACCACTTACCCACCCCTGCCCTGAAAGCTGGGGCAGATATAACAGTCCAAAGCATTCATAAAACCCTACCTAGCTTCACCCAGACCTCCATGGTCCATATAGGGTCAGAAAGGGTAGATGTGGAAAGGATAAAAGCCATGTCAGCTCTTTATCAGACCACCAGCCCATCCTACCTATTTATGACCTCCTTGGAATTGGCTAGAGCTTACATGGAAGGGGAAGGTAAAGAAAGGCTAGATAAGGTAATCCAGGAATTAAAGGTACTGGAAAAATCCTTACAAGAAATTCCTAGGGTTAAGGTATTTACTGGAGATAAAGATGACAAGACCATCCATAGCAAGGATATTACTAAAATATTATTTAGGATAGAGGGTTTGACAGGGGTTAATACAAATAAAATACTTATGGAAGACTATAATATCTACCTAGAGATGGCAGACCGTCATCATGCCCTAGCCCTAACTAGTGTAATGAATGATAGGGAGGATTTTGAAGCTTTATATAAGGCTATAGAGGATATTGCTAGTAGGGAATATGATTATGTAGATCCTATGGATATAGATATACCTATGCCTAAAATAGAAAGGCCCATATATGAAGCCTTTTATTCCAATAAGAGGGCAGTAGATTTAAAGGATAGTATAGGGAAAATATCTGCATCCTTTATTACCCCTTATCCACCAGGCATACCCCTTATCTGTCCAGGAGAAAAGATCAGCAGGGAGCTGGTGGAATATATAAGCTTCTTAAAGGATAAGGGTATAGAAATTATAGGTTTTATGGGCTATAATAAAGAAAAGATACAAGTAATAGATTAAAAGGGGATGAAATAAGGTTTGAAAGGTATATTCATAACATTAGAAGGGCCAGATGGTTCAGGAAAGACTACCATGATGAATAGGATTACTCAATATTTAGAGGAGAAAGGTATAGATTTTATTGTAACTAGAGAACCTGGAGGGACACAAATAGGGGAGGAAATTAGAAATATAATACTAGATGCAAAAAATAAGAATATGGCCTCAGAAACGGAAGCCCTTCTCTATGCTGCATCCAGGGCCCAGCATGTCCATGAGAAGATAAACCCTGCCCTAAAAGAAGGGAAAATAGTCCTCTGCGAAAGGTTTATACTTTCCAGTTTGGCCTATCAAGGAATAGGTAGGAAATTAGGGATAGAAGAGGTTTATATGATAAACCATTTTGCTATTAAAGGTGTAAAACCAGATTTAACCTTGTTCTTCCGTATAGATCCTGCAGTTAGCCTTAATAGGAAGGTGGAAAAGGGAGGGGATAGGTTAGAGCAGGAGGGAATCCAATTTCACCAGCAAGTATATAATGGATACATGAAGCTTTTAGAGCTGTATCCTGAAAATATACGGGTAATTGATGCCTCAAAATCCAAGGAGGATGTATTTAGGCAATGCATATCCTCTATTGAAGAAATCCTTAAAAGGAGGAATAAAATATGAAATTAATTATTGCCATAGTCCAGGATCAAGATGTTCCAGGCCTACTGGATGATCTTACTGAGCATGAATACAGGGTTACAAAATTGGCATCTACAGGAGGTTTTTTAAAAGCAGGCAATACCACCCTTTTAATAGGGGTTGAAGATGAAGAGGTAGAAGATGTAATAGGAATAGTGGAAGATAATTGTAAAACTAGGGAAATCACCACTTCTTTACTAACAGTATCCATGCCAGGGGATGCCTATATGCCTTATCCCTTAGAGGTTAAGGTAGGAGGAGCTACTTTATTCGTAATAGATGTAGAAAAGCATATTAAGATATAGGGGGAAATTAAATGAAACTTATCATTGCTATAGTTCAAGACGAGTATGCAACCAATGTAATAAAGAGCTTGATGTCAAATAAGTACAGAACCACTAAATTATCTTCTACAGGAGGATTTTTGAAATCGGGAAACACAACCCTATTGATAGGTGTAGAAAATGGGGAAGTTGATCATGTAATAGAGTTAATAAGGGCAGAGTGTAAGGAGGATAAAGGCCTTAAGGAGAAGAATGGGGTAGAAGTAGGTGCTGCCAATATATTTGTATTAAATATGGCAAATTTTATGAAGTTGTAGGTTTGGAGGAGCTATATGGACTTTAATAAAATAATTGGTCACCAAAGAGTAATAGATAATTTAAAAAAGGCTATAGAACAAGATCAAATATCCCACAGCTACCTATTTGAAGGGGAAGAATCCATTGGAAAGAAGCTGGTAGCCTTAGCCTTTTCTAAAACCCTCCTCTGTAAGGAAGAAGGAGGGGACCCTTGTAATAAGTGTACTTCATGTCTTAAGTTTGACACTTTCAGTCATCCAGACTTCCTGATGATAGAGCCGGAAAAGGGATTAATTAAGGTGGAAAAAATATATGACTTGATAAAGGATTTAAATATAGCTCCCTTGGAGAGTAAGAGAAAGGTAATAATTATAGATGATAGTCATAGGATGAGGATGGAGAGTCAAAATGCCCTCTTGAAGACCTTGGAAGAGCCTCCATCCTATATAAATATTATACTCATATCTTCCCAGGCCAACAGCCTAATACCCACCATATTATCCAGGTGTCAGCTGGTTAAATTTTATCCTGTGGTCAGGGAGGATATTGAGGAGCTATTGATGACCAGATATGATAAGAGCTTGGAAGAGGCTAGATTCATAAGCCATTTTACCAAGGGCTCTGTAGGAAGGGCTATAAGCCTTTCCAATTCCCAGGAATTCTTTCAAAAGAGGGAGGAGCTTATTGGAATAATAGACAGCATAATAAAGGGAAATAGTCATAGGATATTTAGCTCCATGGACTTTTTTTTGGACAATAAGGATAATTATGAAGATATATTGGATATTATCCTCTATTGGTTTAGGGATTTAATCATATATAAAGAATTGGGAGAATCAAGGCTTATAGTAAATATGGATAAAATCCCTTTATTATCCAGCCACTCCTTCTTAAGTTTAAGCCACATTAATGATATAATAGAGAGTATAGTAGGGACAAAAGAAAATATTGAAAGGAATGTAAACTATCAATTGGCAATGGAAACAATGCTTTTGAGCATTCAGGAGGTATAAAATTTTATGATAACAGTAGTAGGTGTAAGATTTAAAAAAGCAGGCAAGATCTATTATTTTGATCCTGATGGGTTAGAGATAAAGAAGGACGATTATGTAGTGGTGGAGACGGCCAGGGGTATAGAATTTGGCCATGTTATAGTGGGACCAAAAGAGGTGACAGAAGATGAAATAGTTCCTCCCTTGAAAAAAGTTATCCGGGTAGCTGATGAAGAGGATTTTAGAATTCATGAGGAAAATAAAAGGAAGGCCTCCAAGGCTTTTTATATATGCCAGGAAAAGATAGAGGAACACGGATTGGAAATGAAATTAATAGATGTAGAATATACCTTTGACAACAATAAGGTCATATTCTATTTTACTGCCGATGGCAGGATTGACTTTAGGGAATTGGTCAAGGACCTGGCAGCCATTTTTAAGACTAGAATTGAACTTAGGCAAATTGGGGTAAGGGATGAAGCTAAAATGGGGGGGGGGTTGGGCCCCTGTGGCAAACAAATATGTTGCACCACCTTTTTAGGGGAATTTGAACCTGTATCCATAAAGATGGCAAAGGAACAGAGTTTGTCCCTTAATCCATCTAAAATATCCGGCCTCTGTGGTAGGCTTATGTGTTGCTTGAAGTTTGAACATGAAGTATATGCAAAACTATTGGAAAACATGCCTTCAGTAGGTACCCTAGTATTGACCCCTCAGGGGCAAGGAACAGTGGTTGAGACCTTTACCTTATTACAGATGGTTAAAGTCAAGGTTAAACTTGAAGATGATTCTGAGGAGATATTTAATTATAAGGTAGATGAAATAATAGTTACAGATGAAAAGGACCCCCAGTATGAACCAAATGCAGAAGAAGAGATAGAAAATGATATTGAAGATTTAGAGGAAAATAACCAAGAATATGTAGAATAAAAAATATTGTAAAAGATACAATAAGTCTTTTATTGTTGTTAATAATTTGATAAAATGAAAGAGTGTGGGACAAGCTTTAGGGGGGTGAAACATTTGGCATATAAAATCACTGATGACTGCATTGCATGCGGTGCATGTCAAGCAGAATGTCCAGTAGATGCAATCAGTGAGGGGGACATATATGTAATTGACCCAGACACTTGCATTGATTGCGGTGCCTGTGCTAATGTATGTCCTGTAGACGCACCTCAACCAGCATAATCCATAACAAAAAAAGACCCTATTATAGGGTCTTTTTTAGTAAAGGTATAGAATTAAATTTAATAGACAATAATGTCAAATTATAAAGACCATCCTCCCCTTCAAGATTGGTCAAGTATGGCGGGGGGCCCTTTATTCCCTACCTCTCATAAAGGGGCTACAGGGTTTTCTCCCCTTAGTGGGATACTTCAAACCCAACCTTAATTCAACTTTATGATGGGAGTACTGGAAGGTGAATCTTTCACAGTGGATCTTATCTTTATAATTTGCAATAATTATGGGCTTTTATATTAATAATTTGTACTATTTGTAATCATGGATTTAAAAAGGAGTAAGCAAATGGAAACAATATTAAAAGAAAATGAAAGGATAGACATAGTCCCTGGTACTAATTTAAAGATAATCCAGGATAAAAGTAGATTTTGTTATGGAATAGATGCCATACTTCTCTCGGATTTTGCCACATGTAAAAGGGGTAGTAATATAATGGATTTAGGTACTGGCACTGGAATCATCCCCCTAAGGCTATATTCCCTGTATAATCCGGAAAAGATATATGGTGTAGAAATACAGGAAGAAGTAGCAAAGATGGCTTCTAGGAGTGTTAGCCTAAATAAGCTTCAATATAGGATAGAGATAATAAATATGGATTTAAGGGAGCTGCCTTCTATTTTTGATAAGGGGACTTTTGATGTAGTTACCTCCAATCCCCCCTACATTAAAAAGGGGGCAGGCCTTATAAATCCAAATGAGGCCCTGGCCCTATCCCGCCATGAAATAAAATGCAGCCTAGATGATATAATAAGGGTATCCAATTATCTATTAAAGGATAGGGGGAGGCTGTATTTAGTCCACAGGCCCAATAGGTTGGTGGATATAATCTGGACTACTAGGCAGTATAAACTGGAGCCTAAGACCATCCGCCTGGTTCAACCTAAGGTAGATGCCAGCCCTAATCTAGTATTGTTGGAATGTGTAAAAGGAGGAAATGTAGAGCTAAAATTTGAAAGGCCCCTAGTAGTATACAATAGGGATGGAAGCTATACAGAGGAGATATATGAAATATATGGAATGAAGGAGAATCTATATGGGTAAAGGAATTCTTTACATCTGCCCCACCCCCATAGGCAATCTAGAGGATATAACCCTTAGGACCCTAAGGGTATTGAGGGAAGTGGATTTAATAGCAGCTGAGGATACCAGGCATACCATAAAGCTATTAAACCATTATGATATTAAAAAGTCCCTCATATCCTACCATGAACATAATAAGAAGGAAAAGGGGGAGCTATTAATAGAAAAATTGAATTCAGGCCTGGATATTGGCCTTGTAACCGATGCTGGCATGCCAGGCATATCGGATCCAGGGGAGGACATAATAAGATTAGCCATAGAAAATGGCATAGAGGTAATAGGTCTGCCTGGACCCACTGCCTCTATTACAGCCTTGGTTGTATCCGGCCTTCCAACGGATAAATTTGTATTTGAAGGTTTTTTGCCTTCTAAAAGAAGGGATAGGACTAGGGAATTGGAAAGATTAAAGGAGGAAGAAAGGACTATAATACTCTATGAAGCTCCCCACAGAATATTAGACCTATTAAAGGATATGGGAGAGGTATTAGGCAATAGGCAGATATCCATATCTAGGGAACTAACTAAAATGTATGAAGAAACCTTTAGGGGCACTATACTGGAGGCCATAGATAAATTTTCTGGAGAAAAGCCAAGGGGAGAGTTTGTACTGGTACTTAAGGGGGCAGAAAAAAAAGAGGATAATATGTATAAAGACATTAGCATAAAGGAGCATATAAAGTTATACATGGAAGAAGGCCTTACTAAGAAGGAGGCAGTAAAGAAGGTAGCTAAGGTGAGAAATATTCCTAAGAATATAGTCTATAAGGAGAGTATTGATATATAATAAAAATACCCGCCAAAAGGACGGGCATTATGTATTAATTTTTTAATTCCTCTAAACAGTCTGGGCAAATGTTTTTACCCTTATAAGTAATAACATCCTTAGCTTGTCCACAGAATATACAGGCGGGAGCGTATTTCTTCAATATTATGTGCTCTCCATCCACAAATATTTCTAATGCATCCTTTACCTCAATGTCTAGATTTCGTCGTAGTTCTATAGGTATAACTACTCTCCCTAATTCATCCACTTTTCTGACTATACCTGTTGATTTCATTACCATTCCTCCCAATATGTATTGTATAATCGACTTTTTTCTACAACTAAAACAATACCATAAATGCCAAAATAAGTCAACCTATCTGTTAAAAAATCTACATATCCATATATTATCAAATCTATAGTAGGGGGTGAAAAAATGTATAGCATTAATGAAGAATTAAAGGAGAAGATATCCTATTTAAATAGGGTATTATCAGATAAATATAGGGATATTTTATCCTTGGACAAGGGATTCATCAGAAATTTTATTGAAAAAAATATAGGCCCTATAATAAAAATAGACAAATTGGCAAAAGAGGAGCTTGCCTATTATTCAGAAAGGGGAGGGATCCTGGGGGTAGACGGTTCTAGCAATAGGATAGGTGGTGCCTATCCCCATTTTATCGAAATATATCAGGGTTTGGCCAAATCAACCCTATACAAGGACAAACCCATATATAAGACCGACTTTTACACCCCCCTGTATATGGATGACAGGAGCCCCTTGGAAAACTCCCCAGAAGAAGAGATTATCATAAGGCAGAATAAGCTTTCTACTGTTGAGATAGAGGCAGCCTTAGAGGGGATAAGAAAATTCCATCCCTATGCAGTAATAATGGACGGCTCCCTTATCCGATATGCCATTGAATCCTCTGCCAAATGGAAGGAGCTGCGGGAGGTATGTGAAAAAAAGGGGATACTTCTCATTGGGGTAATAGAGGATATAAAAACCTCCATAATAGGCAATAAGCTTAAAGAGGACAAAAGCCTTTCCATAAAGGAGTGTTTCTACGACAGGGAACTATTATATGGCCTACTAGAATATGGGGAGGTTATTTTAATAGAATCCCAGGCTTCAAAAAAAGCCCAGAAGGGGGATGAAGGTTTTGCTTCCCTATTTATGCGGAGCTCCCAGGCCCCAGCTGTAATAGGCATGGATATATTGGATAGTCAAAGGGAAGACCTAGAGGAGATGGCCAGGCTCATACTTACCCTTACCCCCAAGGATGGGAGAGGGATTCCCCTCTGGATAGATATAGTGGATAGTGAGGTAAGGATTCCAGACAAGATGATAAGGACCTTATTAGAGGCTAACTTGGATAGAAAGATACTGGAGATATTTTTCATATCCCAAAGGGAAAAAAGGACTTTGTAGGAGGGAACTATATGAAGGTAGTGGGTATTACAACCCAGCAGGAAGTATATGTAGCTTCTAGGGAAAGGAATTTTAGGATAAATGAATTTTTAATCATATCAGACCCCTATCAGGGGGATCTGATGGGGGAGATAGTAGAGGCTAAAACCTACAACAGATATATCCCTCTAAACATCCATGGAGATTTGGCAGATAGCTCTGTAATAGATTCACTCAAGGCCATAGGATACAATATTGAAGAGGATACCATCTATATAGGAAAATTAAGATTATTAAATGAAGCCCTATACCCAGTAGAAGCCGGGTCTGATGTAAGGGTACCTGCCTTTGGGGAGGTAAAGGATTTAATGATAAGGTCCAGCCCCCAGGAAGGCTTGGTCCTTGGAATAATCAAAAATACAGACCAGATGGCTTTAGATATGGATGAGGAGTTTAAGGACCTACTATATACCTTTGAAGATGGGAGGCTGAAGAAACAAGAGGATATTCCCTATATATATAACATAAAATCCATGCACCAATATCCCCATATTGGGGTATTTGGGGGATCTGGATCTGGAAAATCCTTTGGCCTTAGGGTAATATTGGAGGAATTGATGGATTTAAATATTCCCACCATAGTATTGGACCCCCATTTTGAAATGGATTTTTCAGAAAGGGGAGCCTATTTACCTAAGGAAAGGGCAGTAGACTACAAGGACAAATTTAAATGCTTCCAGGTAGGCTTCCATGTGGGAGTCCGCTTTGAGGATTTATCCCCCCAGGATTTAAAGAATCTACTAGATGCCTCCAGTCCCTTGACAGATGCCATGAGCAATGTGGTAGATATACTATTTAAGGGCAAGGATTCCTTTAACAGTTTCTACAATAGGATAAAGATGCTGGCAGAAGCCCAGGAGGAGGGTACCATAGACAGGATAAACAGGAGGATAGAAGAGGCCAGCTCCAATTTAGAAAGGGAAGGATGGATAAAGAGGAAGGAAATATACCTAAACTACGATAAGGTCTGTCCCAATAGTTCCGTAAGGGGGATTATGTGGAGGCTTAAAAGGCTTGACAATGAGGGGATATTCAGCAAGGATATTAAACCAATTGAAGAAGGCCTACACATGGGGAAACTGATAGTAATCCAGGGCAGCACCAGGATCCTTCAGGTATTCAGCACCTACCTATTGAACAACCTATATAGGAAGAGAAGGGAATACAAAGATGCCCTGTATAAGAAGACTGCAGCCGATTATTTCCCACCCTTTATAGTGGTTACCGATGAGGCCCACAATTTTGCCCCCAAGGGATATGACTGCCCTTCCAAGGCCATATTAAAGGAGATTTCCCAAGAGGGTAGAAAATATGGGACCTTTTTAATATTAGCCACCCAAAGACCAACTTTATTAGATGAAACCATAACTGCCCAGTTAAACACCAAATTTATATTTAGGACTGTAAGGGCTTCAGATATCCAGACCATAAAGGAGGAAACAGACATTACAGAAGAGGAAGCAAGGAGGCTTCCCTATCTTAGAACGGGAGATGTATTCATATCGGAGGCAGCCCTGGGTAGGACCATATTTGCCAGGATTAGGGCGGCCAATACCACCAGCCCCCATACTGAAAACCCCTTTGATGAACTGAGGAACAGAACAGCAGAGGAAGATGAGAAATTCTTTGAAATAATTAAGGACAAACTTCCCATCAATGGGGACGATTTCATAAATGTAATCAAGGAAATAGAAGGAGAGACGGGAATCACCTACCCAATAAAGGTATTTGAAGAGAAATTGGAGGACCTGGTGGAAAAGGGCATAATTAAAAAGGAGAAGACTCCCTTTTACAACATATACAAACAATAATATTCAATAACTTCCCCTTTCCGGTGCCAGGCACCAAAAAAGGGAAGTTATTGAATATTCTGAAAATTTGCTAGTAAAAATTAAATAAATATTAATTAAACTCCTTTCATATATTGATATGAAAGGAGTTTTTCCATGATAAACACCATATGGTTTCTAATGATCTTTATAGGTATCATATATGCAGCATTAAGTGGAAATTTAGGGGAAATCAATAACATAATAATAAAGGAGGCAGGGGAAGGGGTAACCTTCGTCCTTGGCCTTATAGGGATTATGTCCTTCTGGATGGGGATTATGAATATTGCAGAAAAATCTGGATTGATAAATACCATATCTAAAGGCTTTAGGCCCCTTATTAGGCTCCTATTTCCCGACATTCCAAGGAAGCATCCAGCGGAGAGGTGGATATTGATGAATTTTATAGCTAATATGTTTGGATTGGGAAATGGGGCTACAGCCTTTGGCCTAAAGGCTATGAAGGAGTTGGACAGTTTAAACACCAATAAAAGGAAGGCCAGTAAGGCCATGGCCATGTTTTTGATAATAAACATGTCCTCCCTACAGATAATCCCCTTAACGGTGATAAAAATTAGATACGACTATGGCTCTATTAATCCTACTGGGATAATAGGTATCACCTTATTAGCCACCAGCCTATCTACCCTTACAGCCGCAATAATAGGGAAAATTTTTGAAAGGGGCTCTTAGATGATAGATATTATATCCTTAGGGATAGTACCCTGCCTGGTCTTAATAATACTTGTTCACGGGTATATAAAGAAAATAAATATATATGATGCCTTTACTGAGGGGGCTGTAGAGGGGCTTAAAATAGCCATTAAAATCCTGCCCTATACTATAGCCATATTTATAGCCATAGGGATTTTTAGGGCTTCCAACGCTTTGGATATGTTTATAGATCTTCTAAATCCTATTACTCAACTATTGGGAATACCCAAGGAGGTCCTTCCCCTAATACTGATTAGGCCCATATCCGGGTCTGGAGCTTTGGGGGTGGTAAGGGATACCATAAGCCATTATGGTCCAGATTCCTTCCCGGGAGTGGTGGCTTCAGTATTAATGGGCTCATCGGAAACCATATTCTACACCATGGCCCTATACTTTGGCTCCATAGGGGTCAAGGACCATGGCTATACTTTGAAGGCCTCCCTCCTATCCTATGTAATATCCATATTTATAACCATATTCATATGCGGCATCTTTTATAAATGAATTGACAGAGGTATAAACCTCTGTCAATTATTCTAATATATAAACCTTTACTTTTCTTCTTCCAAAATTTCTAACCTCTGCAGCTGTTGGGAAGAATAGGTCTATCTTATTGCCCTTAATGGCTCCTCCCGTATCTTCAGCTACACAAAAACCATAGTCTTTGGTTCCATCAAGGCTTTCCACATATAGTCTAGTTCCCAAAGGAATTACCCTTGGATCCACAGCTACAACTCCCCGTCTAGCCTTAGTACCTGAGGCTGTAATTCCATAATATTTATCTCCAGGCCTCTTCCCGGTACTTTCATAGGATAGATCATAGGCTGTTGCTGTCATTGTGAGTACCTTTTTGTATCTGAAATTTCCCCTAGAAGAAGTTTTTACATTCCTGGTACCCTTTTCTGTTATTTTAGGTACTGGTTCCTTAACTACTTCTTCCCCTATAATGTCCTCTGAAATAAGTTGACCATTTTCGTATACTTTCTTTATCTTAACCTTTTTTAGGCCATCTTCTCCTTTTTGTATCACATTTACTACACCAAGATCTAATTTATCTGTTTTCTTGACAATTTCATCATGGGGAATTGTCTCTTCGGCTTCCTCCACCACTTCCCTAACCTTGATTATTTGTATTTCCATTCCTGGAGCTACTTGATCATTTAAGGCGGGATAAGTATAGTCTTTTTCTCCTAGCTCAATGTCTAGTTCCTTTAATATGTCTACTACTCTTGTATTGACGGATTCAATATCCAATTTTTTGTCCCCTATGGATAATATATAGGGTTTAGCTGTCTTTATGATAATTTTCATATTATCTTCCAATTTTGCATCTAAAGGAGTATTTATATAGCTTTTTTCACCCAATATAATACCTTCTGAACTAAGGAGTTCTTCTAGGGTATTGGCATGGGTCCTTATTTCATAACTTTCATCGTCAATTGATATAGTTATATCCTTGGTACTTTGCATATATACTCCTAAAGATAGAGTAGTAGCTAGGGCGAGGACAGTCAATACCTTTATGTGGTTAGCCTTGGTGTTTGAAAATTCTTCCATTTTTTTACCTCCTATAAAGTTGACTGTATAGTATTCTATTCAAAAAGTATTTTACTGTCAAATTTTTGCATAAAATTTCCAGTGGGCCACTAGGAATAAGATATAATCAAGCTTTCCAGACTTCGGAAATTATTATCCCCAATATTTACTAAAATATTCTATAAATTGAAAAAGTCCTGTAGGATAGGATTAAAGGGGGATTAGGATAGATGAATAGAAAATTTATAGGAGGTCAATAGAAATTTTCCAAAAAAATTATTAAAATTTTGTAACAATTGCTGGGGAACTGATAAAAACTTGGATACAGGCAATTTCCAATATTATATCAACTGGGAGAGGTGGGTTTTATGGCCACCTGTTTTAGAATTTAAGGAGAGATTCTACATCTATGTTTATGGCTGTAACCGGCATATTTATAAAGAACGGCTCTCCGATTCAAGATTTGGAAAATATCACGACCCGGGGAGAAAATTTTCACAAATCTTTCATAGTCGAGCCTTATCTTTATAAATATGCCTGTAATATTGTAGCTTAATTAAACTTAGGCTTAGTGCATCGGAGAGGCGGTCTTTATAAATAAGCTTCTAAGGTTGTAGTCCCATAAGTTTAAAGAGCCCCAGTATATCCATTGTAATCGTCATAGGGCATTTCCATTGGATGATCTGGATACATAGGATGGTATCCACACTGCATCATGCAGACCCTAATACAATCCCTAAACCTAGGATCCATTATAGGGCATGTAATGGGCATTATGGGTCCATAGGGTTCATAGGGCATGTCGTAAGGCATTGGTTCATAGGGCATGTCGTAAGGCATTGGTTCATAGGGCATATCGTAAGGCATAGGCTCATAGGGCATGGGCCCGTAAGGCATTTGCCTGCAAGGATCCATGGGATATAGGGGTGGCACTGCCGGATGGGTATATTTATTATTTTGTGCATCCATAAGATCAACTCCTTTTATTATTAACTAATATCAGTATATGAAGAATTCTTATCTTGGCTACAGAAAATCAATGATAAATCTATTTCCTTGACAAAACTAATATTTTCCTGTATATTTATTAAGTAAATAAACCACCCTAGGATAATAAATAAAGGTAATGATGGGAAGAGTAGGATTAATTTTAAACTTTAGAGAGCCGGGCTTGGTGGAAACCGGTGTTTAAATTAATCCGAAGATGGCCCCTAAACTGTATGGCTGAAATCAAGTAGGCTATAACGGCAGCACCCGTTATCATGTGCAAGGTTATGTGCGACAAGAGGGACTTCTCACTGGCTCAAATCTTGTTCCCATAGAGCCATGATTTGCCACAGGGAGAACCGTCCCCATGGTCTCATGTCTCATAACCTACAGAGGTTTAAACTGCGAAGTTTAAACGAATTAGAGTGGTAACACGGAAGATACCTTCGTCTCTATATTTGGACGGAGGTTTTTAATTTGGTCAAATTTAATATTGGGAGGGAGAAGGATGAAAAAGTTCTATATAACCACACCTATATATTATCCAAATGACAACCTTCACATAGGCCATACTTATACTACGGTGGCGGCTGATGTATTGAAAAAGTTTAAGATTGCCCAAGGCTACGATGCCTTCCTAGTAACAGGCTCCGATGAGCACGGCCAGAAGATTCAGGAGAAGGCTAGGGAAAACAATATGGAGCCTAAGGAATATGTGGATGGAATAGTTAGAGACATAAAGAAACTTTGGAGTATGCTGGAGATATCCTACGATGAATTTATAAGGACCACCGATGAGAAACATGAGAAGGCGGTACAGAAGATATTTGAAAAATTATACCAACAGGGGGATATTTATAAATCCTACTATGAAGGCTTATACTGTACCCCTTGCGAGGCCTTTTGGTCAGAGAGCCAATTAGAAGATGGTAAATGTCCAGACTGTGGTAGAGAAGTCCATATGGCCAAGGAGGAGGCCTACTTCTTTAGGCTATCCAAGTATAAGGATAGGCTTATCCAGCTATTTAAGGATAATCCAGAATTTTTAGAGCCAGAATCCAGGAAGAATGAGATGCTAAACAATTTCTTAAATGAAGGGCTGGAGGATTTATGTGTATCTAGGACCAGCTTTGACTGGGGAATCCAGGTACCCTTTGATCCTAAACATGTAGTATATGTATGGATAGATGCTCTATCCTGCTACATTACAGCCCTGGGATATGGTTCAGAAGATGATGAAAACTTCAAAAAATATTGGCCAGCTGATGTTCACCTGGTAGGAAAGGAGATAGTCAGATTCCATACCATCATATGGCCTGCCCTACTTATGGCGTTAGGTTTAGAAGTACCTAAAAAGGTATTTGGCCACGGCTGGATCCTATTTGAAGATGATAAGATGTCAAAATCCAAGGGTAACGTCATATACCCTGAGCCTATAATAGAGCTTTATGGAATAGATGCCTTTAAATATTTCCTATTAAGGGAGTTTTCCTTTGGTCAAGATGGTTCCTTCTCCAGGGAAAAATTCCTACAGAGATTCAATTCTGACCTAGCCAATGACCTAGGGAACTTGGTTAGCAGAACCGTTACAATGGTAGAAAAATATAATGGAGGAATACTACCAGAGCCTGTTGAGAAGGAAGAAATAGACCAATCCTTGATAGAGCTGGCAACCAGTACAGCAGCAAGGGTAGAAGAAAACATGGATAGATTAAACTACAGCCAGGCCTTAGAGGAGATATGGAAATTAGTTAGAAGGACCAATAAGTATATAGATGAGACCACCCCATGGATTCTAGCCAAGGAAGAAAGGAAGGAAAGGCTGGATACCGTATTATATAATCTAACTGAGAGTATAAGGATTATAGCCACCTTGATAAATCCCTTTATGGAAAGGACCTCTAAGGAGATATTGAAGCAAATTGGATTACCAGAAAATATTAAGTGGGAAGATACAAAGAAATGGGGTAAAATAGAAGCAGGTACCAAAGTGGAAAGGGGCCAGGTCCTATTCCCAAGGCTGGATGTGGAAAAGGAATTAGAAAGGCTTAATAAGGCCAATGAGGAATTGATTAGGCAAAGGAGTAAAAAGAAAGTGGAAGAGAAGAAAGTAGAAGCTGAAAAAACTGAGGAAGAATATATAAGCATAGATGATTTTGCTAAAATTCAATTTAAGGTAGCGGAAATAATAGATGTTAAGGACCATCCAAAGGCGGACAGACTATTGATACTAAAGCTTAAGGTAGGAGAGGAGACAAGGCAGGTAGTATCTGGAATTAAGGAATACTATTCAGCAGAGGAGCTAATAGGCAAGAAGGTGGTCATAGTTGCTAATCTAAAACCCATCAAACTAAGGGGAGAAGAATCTAGGGGTATGATATTGGCAGCGGAAAAGGATGGAAAGCTGACCTTAGTGTCTACTTTAGAAGATATTGAATCTGGAGCTATAATATCATAGAAAACTTAAAGGGCAGGATATTTGGAAAGTATAGGATAATATCAACAAATTATAAAGGATAATATTAGCAAATTATTAAAGATAAGATCCGACTGTGAAAGATTCGCCTGAAGTATCCGACTAAGGGGAGAAAATCGTTTGGCCGCTTCCTAAGCCATAGCGAATAAGCGGCCATTTTCTCCCCCGGGTCGTGATACTTCACGAATCTTGAACCGGAGGATCGTTCTTTATAATTGCCATAACTCTCCCTATAATTTGTCTAATAAAGTAATTTAAATAATTGGCTTCCATTCCTGCCTTGAGTACTATAAAGGAGTGAAAGGATGTTAATAGATAGTCACGCCCATTTAGATGATAGGAGATTTGATAGGGATAGGGATAGATTGATTAGGGACTTAAAGAATCAGGGAGTAGATCTGGTCATTAATCCTGGAGCAGATCTTCAGTCCAGCATAAAGGCTGTATCCCTGGCAGAGGAATATGATAATATATATGCAGCAGTAGGAATACACCCCCATTCAGCCAAGGAGATGGAGGATTCAACCATTGAAATATTAAAATCCCTAGCTGGCAGGGATAAGGTAATAGCCATAGGGGAGATTGGACTGGACTACTATTATGACAATTCTCCCAGGGATGTCCAAAGGAAAAGGTTTATAGAGCAGTTAAATCTGGCCAAGGAGTTAAAGCTGCCAGTTATAATCCACAGCAGAGACGCTGCCCAGGATACCTTCAATATACTGAAGGATGCCCAGGATGGTAGCTTAGAAGGGGTCCTTCACTGCTATTCAGGTAGTGCAGAGATGGCTTTAGAATATATTAAGCTAGGCTTCTATATATCCTTAGCGGGGCCTGTAACCTTCAAAAATGCCAAGGTGCCAAAGGAGGTAGCCAAGGCAGTACCTTTAGACAAATTCTTGATAGAAACCGATTCCCCCTACCTAACACCAGAGCCTTACAGGGGCAAGAGGAATGAACCTACCTATGTAAGGTATGTGGCTGGCACCATAGCTGAACTAAGGGGAAGTAGCTTTGAGGAAATAGCAAGAAGGGCAGCCGAGAATACCAAAAAACTGTTTAAAATAGACTAGGCAATATAAAAGGGGTTGTTTATTTTGATAAAGGAAATAATAGTTGTAGAAGGAAGGGACGATATAACTGCAGTAAAAAATGCAGTAGAGGCGGAGGTAATAGCTACAGGGGGATTTGGATACAGCAAGGAATTTGTGGAGAACCTAAAGGTAATTGCCGAGAAAAGGGGAATCATAATATTAACGGATCCAGACCATGCTGGTGAGAGGATAAGAAGAGATTTAGCCAAACATATTAAGAAGTGCAAACACGCCTTCCTACCCCAGGGAAAGGCCTTTAAAAATGGGGATATTGGAGTGGAAAATGCTACAAAAGAGGACATTATAGAGGCCATCAAAAGGGCCCGGCCAACCATGACCAAAAGAAGGGAAGAGTTTACAAAAGGGGATTTAATTGAATATGGATTGGCTGGTGGAGTAGGCAGCAAGAGAAAGAGGGAAATATTAGGGGACCTTTTAGGAATAGGCTATGGAAACTCCAAACAGTTTTTAAGTAGGTTAAACAATTTTGGAATAAGCAGGGAAGAATTTATAAGGGCACTGGAGATGGTAGATAATTATGAAGGATAAAAGATTATACTCTCCCAAGTATATTAAATATATTTTAGATAAATACGGTTTTACATTTTCAAAGGCTTTAGGACAGAATTTCCTAATAGATGGAAATATAGTGAGAAAGATAAGCCAGCAGGCAAATATTACAAAAGAGGATTATGTTTTGGAAATAGGGCCGGGAATTGGCACCTTAACGGAGGAGTTGGCCTTAAATGCCAAAAATGTGGTGGCAGTAGAATTAGATGAAAAGCTCCTTCCCATATTGGCTGAAACCCTGAAGGATTATGAAAATGTGGAAATTATTCATGGGGATATTTTAAAGGTAGATATTGAAAGTATAATAGAAGAAAAACTAGGGGAAGGGCCTATTAAGGTGGTGGCCAACCTACCCTACTATGTTACCACCCCCATAATAGCCAGGCTAATAGAGGAGGATTTAAATATAGAATCCATAACAGTAATGGTACAAAAAGAGGTGGCCCAGCGGATAGTTGCAGGCCCTGGCAGCAAACAATACGGTTCCCTTACCGTATTTGTAAACTTTTTTACCCAGCCCCAAATAGTAATTGAAGTACCCAAGACTGTATTCATGCCCCAGCCCAAGGTGGATTCGGCTGTAATTAGATTAGATTTAAAAAAGGAACTACCTGATGTAGATAGGAAAGTATTTTTCAAGGTGGTAAAGGCTGCCTTCGGGAAGAGGAGGAAGACCATATTAAATTCCCTATCATCCAGCCAATTGACCCCTGACAAGGATACAATGAGAAAGGTATTAGAAGCATGTAATATACCCCTGAATGCAAGGGCAGAGGACTTAAAAATTGAAGATTTCCTAAAGATTAGTAAAACATTACCCTCCTTAGACATATATTAATATAAAGATTTAAAAAGGAGGGTATTTGATGTCGGCAGACTTTACCTACTTTAGAAAGTATATTGTACTGAAAAATGACTATACAAATATTGACAGCATAAAGCCAAAGGGCCATGGCAAGATGGAAATAAGGGGCAATAAAGGGCTTTTAAGTTTAAATGTGGAGAATTGCGAAGAGGAAGAATCCTACCGGGTCTATTTCCTAAAATCTGATAATAAAGGGATTTATGACTTGGATATAGGTAGAATATTTACCGATGACAGGGGAAGGTCTAGAACCAATATCTCTTTCAATTTGAAGGATTTAGAAGAAAGGGGTTTCCCATTAAATAAAATTGATGCTATCCTTATAAAGAAGGGTATAAATATATTATTAGGTGGCTATATTGATAGGGATAATAAAACCATAGATAGGCTTATTAAAGCAATGGAGTTAGAAGAAAAGGAAGAATCCCCCCCAGCCCAAATTGAAAGGGAAGAAGTAATAGAGCCTGTCCCTGAGGAAATCACCCCTAAAGAAGATTCCTCCATGGAATTGGAAGAGGAGGAGAAATTGGAGAAACAACCCCTTATAGAGCCAACGGAAGTAGGAGAAAAAGAGGAGGAAGGGGTAGAGGAAACCACTACAGAGCCGGTAATTGAAGCATGGACAGAAGGATTAGAGGAATTACCCATGGATAAGCCTACTGAAGAAGTAGCTGCAGAGGAGCCCCCATCTGAAGAGGTAGCAGTAGAGGAAAAAGGGGAAGAAGAATCAGGCCTAGATGGGTTGGATGAGGGAGAAAAAGGGGATACTTCCCATGAATATGAATTTATAAAACCCTTAGAAGACACGGTGGAAACGGAAGAAATAGAGGCAGGCATGGATATAGCCCAAGAGCCCCCTATGGAGGAAGACTATACCCAGCCCAATTACAATTTCCAATCCTTAGAATACATGCGACGGTTAAAGTATAAAAACCGAATGACTGATTATGTACTCAGCATATTGAGATTTTTCCCTAAAGTTCAACCTCTAAAGATATATCTCCACGGTTATAGCTGGTGGCGAATAGATGATGATGGTACTGGCCTTAATAGGGGCTTTTTACCCTACTATAATTATTTGATGAGTGCCAATTACAGGTATCCCTTTTTATACAATTCTACTACCTGCCTAGATCAGATTAGAAAATATGGCCATTATCTATTTGGTTTGTATAGGGAGGGGAAGGATACCAAATACTATGTATATGCTGTTCCAGGGAAATTTACCATAGAAGAACATCCATTTAGGGGTATTACAGGTTTCAATACTTGGTATGATTCCATGGATGGAATAGGATATTGGGTTTTATATATAGATCCTATGACAGGCAACATAATATATCCCATTAATCCAATGGTGCCATCTGAGTAAACCTCATCTACCTAAGAAGGGAGTGGATTACAATAGAGGAAAATAGGGAATGCTTAGAAGCTGCCACTGATGAAAATACTTTAAAAGAGATAAAGGAGAGTATATACGGGGAAGAGACTATAAATAATTTGGCTGAAATATTTAAGGCATTGGGAGATCCTACCCGGCTTAAAATAATATATGTTTTATCTAAATCCCCCCTATGTGTATGTGATATTGCAAGTTTATTGGACATGACTCAGTCTGCCATATCCCACCATTTAAGATTACTTAGGAATTTAAAGCTTGTAAAATTTAAGAAGGAAGGGAAGATGGTAATTTATTCCCTAGATGACGACCATGTTCTCCGCTTATTTAAAGAGGGGTTAGAACACGTATTACATGATTAAATGAGGGCCATAAGGAATCCCTCTTTTTTGTTTGATTAATAAATTGATTAAAGGGTAATATATAGACATGGGAAATACACATAGGTGTTTAAAACATACCCGTATGGGGTATATTCAGAATAGGAAAAAAGATTTAATTAAGGAGGAATTTAAATGGCAAATGTAGTAGTATATACAAGTAATACCTGTCCATATTGTGTAACTGCAAAGGAATATTTACAAGAAAAGGGAATATCCTTTGTGGAAAAGAATATTCAAACTGATAAGGAAGCCAGAAAAGAGTTAATGGCCATGGGCCATATGGGGGTTCCTGTAATAGTAATCGATGGGGAAGAAGTAGTAGGCTTTGATAGGCCTAAAATCGATCAACTTCTTGGCTTATAAACAATAAAAAAACCTCTCCTATAAAGGAGAGGCTATTTTTTTATTATTTTTTATGCTTCATTTAACGCTTTCAAAAGTGCATCTAGATCTATACCATGAACCATTGCGGCTTCTTCGATACTTTCCATTTGGCTGGCTGGACATCCAATACATCCCAAACCAAAGCTTAGTAAAGTATCTACGGCTTCTGGTTTATGTCTGATAAGCTCGCCAATTAGCATGTCTTTTGTAATTTCCATTTGGTCTCCTCCTTAACATTTTATATATACTATTGTACCACAATTTATATACCCTTTACACTATAAATTTATCATATGCTTAAAATTAAAAAATATTTATAGGCTAATGTATAAAAAAAATAAAAATGGTTATTCTTATATCATGGAGGTGAAAAAATGGATAATAACGAAAACAGGAATAGGACAGACAATAGGACAGGAGATTGGGACATAGGAGAAATATTGTTAAGACTACTAGTTACTGCAATAGTGGTGGGAATTGCAGCATTTTTGACACCTGGGTTTACTATAGATAATCTGTGGAGTTTAATATTAGCGGCGGTAGTCATAGCTTTAGCAGACTATCTAATACAGAAGTTTACTGGAGTAAATGCAACGCCTTTTGGCAGGGGCATTACAGGTTTTATTGTAGCCGCAATTATTCTTTATGCTACTCGATTTATAGTTCCAGGATTCAACATAACCGTATGGGGAGCTATAATTGGCGCATTAGTTATAGGCATAATAGATGTGATAATACCGGGAAGGGCTTTATAAAAGAACTAACCTCTAACAGAAGTTAGGGGTTTGTTTTTTTATAAAATTTTTGTTTACTAATTTAATAAAATGATATAAAATGATTAATAATACCTATATGGGGTATATAAGGTATAGAAAAAATTGATATTGGGAGGAATAGGTATGAGAATAGATTTAACCGATAAAGCTAAAGAGGAATTGAAAAAGGTATTGGCTTCTAGAAAGGATAAGAAATCCTTAAGGATCTATATAGCAGGCTATGGCTGAGGTGGTCCATCTTTAGGATTGGCTCTGGATGAGTACAAAGAAGGAGATATTACAACTAAGATTGATGACCTAACCTTTTTAGTGGAGCAAGATCTAGTAGACATATTTAAATCCTTCAAAATAGACTATAGCAATAACTGGCTAAGAAGGGGATTTACAGTTATACCAGATAGGGGATTATCCTCCTGCTAATACAATTTGATATAATTAAAAGGAATAGCAAAAAGATAAGCCACTTATCTTTTTGCTATTTTTTTGAATATATAGGTTTAATAAAACTTGTACTTTGTGTTACAATAATTAGGTAGAAAAGAATATAGGGAATGTGAGATAGAATCTTTTCTTATAACAATTCCCTGAAGGAGAACAAAGGGGGGTGATGATTAGTGGATTCTGGACCTCTGCCTGGAGGGCGTATGGTAATTTTAAATTTAAAACTTAATATTGTGAAGAACCCTAGTCATTACCCAATGCTAGAGTTCTTCTAAGGGGGGTTAATATGGATGAAAGAAGACTACAAGAGTTGTTACAGGAAAAGAAATACGTAACGCTAAAAAATGAGCTGGAAGAATTGAATCCAGTGGATATAGCGGAATTATTGGGCTACCTAGATGTTTACACTAGATTGTTGATATTTAGGATGCTAGCTAAGGATTTGGCAGTAGAGGTATTTGCCCATTTTACACCGGAAGAGCAAAGGGATATTATTGGACTGGTAACCGACAAGGAATTAAAGCTGATTGTGGAAGAGCTCTTCTTCGACGATATGGTTGACCTGATAGAGGAAATGCCTGCAAATATAGTCAAAAAGATATTGAGGCATGCCAATAAAGAGGAGAGGGATTTAATAAATCAATTCTTAAAGTATCCGCCCGATTCTGCAGGCAGCATAATGACCATAGAGTATGTGGATTTGAAGAAGGAAAGTACAGTAAAGGATGCCTTGAACCACATAAAAAGGGCTGGTCTAGATAAGGAGACGGTATATACCTGTTATGTAACGGATAATAATAGAAAATTGGAAGGCATAGTATCCTTAAGAAAATTGGTAATAAGCGATGAAGATGAGACCATTGAAGATATAATGGATGAGGATGTAATTTATGTCCATACCCATGATGACCAGGAAATGGTGGCAGCAATCTTTAAAAGATATGGTTTTTTAGCTTTGCCTGTGGTAGATAAGGAAAATAGGCTGACTGGAATAATAACCGTAGACGATATAATGGATGTAATAGATCAAGAGGCTACAGAAGACTTTCAAAAAATGGCTGCCATGGCCCCCTCTGAGGAAAAGTACTTGGATACCAGTATTTTTGATCTTGCCAAGCACAGGGTTGGCTGGCTGCTGATCCTTATGATTTCCGCCACCTTTACGGGAAATATAATCCGTAAATTTGAAGATGTCCTTTCATCGGTTGTAATTCTTACTTCCTTTATTCCCATGCTCATGGACACAGGTGGAAATTCAGGCAATCAATCCTCCACTCTGGTAATCCGTGGCCTGGCTCTTGGGGAGATAGAATTAAAAGATGTATTAAAGGTCATGTGGAAAGAGTTTAGAATAAGTGTAATGGTAGGATTATCCCTATCGGTAATAAATTTTTTCAGGATTTATTTACTTGATAAGGTTGGATGGGCAGTAGCCCTTACAGTTTCATCAACCCTATTTATTACTGTAATGATAGCAAAAGTATTGGGGGCTACCCTGCCTATGATTGCAAAAAAACTAAAAATAGACCCAGCCATAATGGCAGGACCCCTTATTACCACAATTGTAGACGCTATAAGCTTAATGGTCTATTTTTCCATAGCATCTTGGATAATAAAGTTTTGAAACAAAAATGCCAGGTTTCCTGGCATTTTTCTATTTCTGTAATATAATAGTTATACCTTTCAAAGGGGTCACATACTTTAATAGGGGTGTTGAAAATATTTCCTATGACCTTTTTACTGGATTAAAAGTACTGATGGCAGTATATTTTTCCAGACAATATTCTGCCTTTAGCAAGGAGGAAAAAATGATTAAACCCAAAGCCTTGAAGTTTGGAGATACCATTGGACTTGTTGCACCAGCCAGTCCCACTACAAAAGAAAAGATAAAAAGGGCCCATGACAGGCTGATACAAATGGGATTTAAGGTTAAGATGGGAAAAAGCTCCCATGGAAAATATGGCTACCTAGCAGGTGGGGATGCTTTAAGGGCTGAGGATTTGAATGATATGTTTAGGGATGATTGGGTAGATGGGATTATCTGCCTAAGGGGAGGGTATGGCTCTCCTAGGATATTGGATTTACTAGATTATGAATTGATAAATAATAACCCCAAGGTATTCATAGGCTATAGCGATATAACCGCCCTCCATATGGCTATAAATAAATTTTCAAAACTGGTCACTTTTCATGGACCCATGGCAGCAGATTTAGCTGGGGATTTCAGCAAATTTTCAGAGGAGAGCTTATACCATTGTATACTAGAGGGGTCCTTTAGTCCCTACCTACTAAATCCTCCAGATGAGGAGATAAGAACTATCTGTAAAGGCCTGGCAGAAGGGCCCATTATAGGGGGGAATTTGTCCCTAATAACTGCCACCCTTGGTACCCCCTATGAAATAGATGCAAGGGGTAAAATACTATTCATAGAGGAAGTAGGGGAGGCCCCCTATAGGGTGGATAGGATGCTTACCCAATTGAGACTATCGGGGAAATTAGAGGAGGCAGCAGGGATAATCCTAGGGGATTTTGATACCTGCATTGTAGAAGCTTCAAAGGCTGGTGATTCATTGACCCTGGAAGAGATATTAGAGGATATAATAAAGCCTTTAAACAAGCCTACCATATTCAATTTAAGGTCTGGCCACTGTGAGCCCATGATAACCATCCCCTTTGGGGTCAAGGCCAGATTGGATGCCGGTAGGAAGGAATTAATCCTTTTGGAAAGGCCCACTGTATGAAGGCAATCTGAATACATTGGAACTATTCCCAATTTATTTAATAAAAAACCTATTATCCTAATTAAGCTTAGGATAATAGTTTTTTTATTTTTTGAAGCTTCCTTTACCAGATTTTCATCGAATAAATTCCTGCTGGTCTTAATCCATGCTAATACTATGGCACCCTTCATGCTAGCCCTCCTTTAGTTGAACTACAATAATTGTGCTACATTTATCACTTATCAAACTTAATTTCATAATATGTATTAATAGGTTTATAGGGGGTAATAGCATGGGAAGCAATTACAAGGTTAAATATATTGATAGAGAAAGAAATGAAGAAGTTGAAATTCCCCTAGAAAAGATGGTTGAAATATTGTTATATATGGAGACCAGTCCTGATTTTCATATGGAAGCACTCAAGGCTTTAGCCATAGTAATAAGAACCAATTTAGTAAGGTCTTCCAAACCTGTAGAAGGGGAAGGATTTAAGGATATATTAGATTCAAATTACAATAGCAAATATATGGAAAAATTTAAAGGGGCAGTAGAAGCCACTAAAAGTATGGTAATCACTTTTAATGGCAAATTAATAGATGCTAAATATCATCTAGTCTGTGGTGGAAGTACTGAAAATGCTGAAAATGTAATAAATAATAGGGTTATATACCTACGCCGGGTACTATGTAATTATTGTGAAAACTCTCCCTATTGGAAAAATGAAAAATCCTTCACCATAGATGAGATAGCAGATCTTTTGAAGGTTAAATTCTCTGCCATGGATTTAGACTTTAGTTCAGAAATATCAGGTTATATGGAGAATATAGAAAGGGATGAACACGGCAGGGTAAGGTCTATAAAGGTGGGAAATAAATATTTTACTGGCAAAGAACTAATGGAACTGTTAGATTTAAACTCCACCCGATTTACTCTCTTTCCAACAGAGGTAAAATTTGTATCCAGAGGTAAGGGACACGGTTTAGGCCTATGTCAATATGGAGCAGAGAAGATGGCCCAGGAGGGATATTCCTATGAGGATATAATCAAATACTATTATACTGGTGTAGAGATAAAGAAATATAGATTCCCTAGTATAAAAGAGCCACTTTTTGGAAAGATATTAGTAATAGACCCAGGCCACGGCGGGGAAGATGAAGGTTATAAGGGAGATAAACTGGGCCTTTTGGAAAAGGATATAGTCCTTAAAATATCCTTAGAATTAAAGAAACAGCTGACAAATCTTGGGGCTGAAGTCTATATGACCCGGGAAAGGGATGAAAATATTTTGGTAACTGAAAGGATAGAAGTAGCCAATAGGATTAGGCCAGATTTTTTTGTCAGCATCCATATGGACTATTTCCCCAGCTCCAATATGCAGGGCTGTCAAATATACCATTTTAGAGGGGATTTTGAGGCCCAAGCCTTAGCTACTTCTATATTGAAAGAATTGAAGGCCCAGGGAATAGCATCAAGGGGGATAAAGGAAGGGAATTTTTATTTATTTAGGGGAGTAAGCGTAAGCTCACTGCTGATAGAAATTGGATTCTTGTCAAATAATGAAGAAGAAGCTAGATTTGCCCAGGAAAACTATATAATAAAATATTCTGATGGGATAACAAAGGGTATTTTGGAATATTTTAAGATTTAATTTTTTGGGCAAATCGTTGACAAAGACCTAATTTCATAGTATAATTAATATTTATTTGACACAGTAATGGAATTATGGTATAATCTAACCATGAGTGTCCCTTACACTCCTTCTGCCCCCTAAGTGAGGGGAGTATTTAGAGGAAGGTGGTTGCTTTGTTGGAAAAAAATAGTTTAGCCAAAATCCGTAAGAGCGTAGAAAGTTGTGTTGGCAAAAAGGTAATTCTTAAGGCGAACAAAGGTAGAAAGAAGACGACAATTAGAGAAGGCATACTGGAAGAGGCATATCCTAGTTTGTTTGTTGTAAGAATTTGCAACCAATTCGATTCAGTACGTAGAGTTTCCTACACCTACTCAGATATTTTGACAGAGACAGTTGAAGTGACAATTTGCGATGAAGATAGACAAGTAAAAATAAGCTAAAAAAAACAAGACGTAAAGTCTTGTTTTTTAATTGATGGCTTATTAATCTATCAATACTACTGGTTTTATTAGATCCCTTGGTTTATCAACCATTAGATTAAATGCATCTTCAATGGCCTCAAATCCATAAAATTTCTGGGTTACAAGTTTAGAAGGATCTACACGGCCAGCTTGAACCATTGAAAGTAATCTTTCCATTCTCTTTCTTCCACCTGGGCATAGACCACCTTTAAGGGTTTTGTGTCCTACAAAAGATGCTATAGCATCTACAGGAATATTGAAGGATGAAATCTCTGTAAATACATTAAGATTGGCTATATTGCCCCCTGGCTTGGTGACAGCTATACATTTATAGAAGGTATCCAGATCACCGCCTGCAACGATGGCTGCGTCTACACCCTTTCCATTGGTAAGGTCCATAATTTGTTCTGCTATATCACCATCTCTATAGCTTACTATATCTGTTGCCCCGTATTCTTTAGCCAGTTCTACACAATTAGGCCTGGTACCTATGGCTATTAATTTTCCAGCCCCCATCAATTTGGAACCAGCAACTGCCATAAGTCCAACGGGACCAATCCCGGCTACAAGAACAGTATCCCCAAATTTTACTTCTGCCAATTCTGGTCCAAGGAAGCCTGTAGTCATCATATCGGGAATCATACAAGCAGCTTCAAGGGATATATCATCAGGCAGTAAGGCTAAGTTCATATCAGCAGAACGAATCTTTATTTTATCTGCAAAAGTTCCGTCTTCATAACTGGAGAAATTGATTCCCGTTAATAAACCACCTGCATGTTGATGGTAGCTATCTTGAATATCAGGATGGGTCCATGTAGGTGTTACTGCAGGAATTATAACCCTATCACCTACTTTAAAATCCTTAACTTCAGATCCAACCTCTATTATTTCACCAATACATTCATGGCCAAGAATTCTGTTCTTTAAATGCTCTCCTTCTAATTCATAAGCCGAATGCACATCTGAGGAACATGGTGCAATGGCTATAGGTCGTGCTATTGCATCCCTAGGTCCACAGACTGGATCTGCTTTTTCCATCCAGCCAACTTTACCCTTTTCGAACACTCCGAAACCTTTCATTACGATCTCCCTCCGATTGATATTTTATTAACATAATCATCATTGCATGTTAATTATATAACTAACAAAGGAGGGATTCTAGAGACGAAGTTGACATATTGTCAGAATTTTATTAATCATTTTTGTCTATATGGAAAAACAATATATTACTTTAGCCTTTGGAATTTTGGAATTAATTATCCTTTTAATGCTGTTGGCCCTTTCATAGGACCCTTCATCATTATAATTGATGAGGAATTTCCACTTATTTAGCGTGACAATTCTGTAACGATGTATACAGGAATCCAAGAATTTATGTAAGGCTTCTTCCCACCATTCTTCCCCCAGCTCAGTACACTTTATTTCCATATTTATATTGAAATGGGAGGTTTCGCTGAAATTGACCAATAGGTCTATATTTTGCCAATTGAAGAAGAATTCATTGTTCTTCCTTTTAAAACTATTAGGCCCAAATACATCCACCTTAACATTCCTGGGAGAGGGTTGGGGAGATATCTTGTCTATTTTATATAGGTATTTCATCTTTATAAAATCATTAAAGAGGCTGGTTATCCTCCATACATTGTCTTCTGCATAATCAGGCATAATTATTCTTTTTATGTACTTGTCAATATCCTCTTTCATCCCCTTCAAATCCAAATCCTTATACTTGAATTCCCCCTCCATATAGGCCAGGCACCTATTCTTATGCTCCAAAGGACTGCAGCCATACCAGCGTTTGAAATGGCTGTAGTAGTATTTCACATCGGAGAAGCCGCACTTTTCAGATATGGAGGCTATGCTTAAATCGGTGGTCAGCAGTAGAAATTCAGATTTTAAAACCCTCTCATAGTTAACCCTTTCCTGGAAGCTAAAGTAGCTTAAATTTTTCCATAGATGGGATAAATAATTTTTGGTGATGAATTCCCGCCTTGCAATTCGGTCTAGGGTTATCTTCTCATGGTAGTGCTCATCTATAAATTTGACTATCCTATGATACCTATCCAATTGTAGAGGACTTATAAAATCGTTGCTCTTCTTTAAGAATTGAAGCCAGTTAAACTCTTTAACCATAGAGGCTACCAATTGGTATACAGAATCCATGGTCAACTCATCCACCATAGGGTCATCGCTGATAGCGTCGGTGAGGACACTTACTAACAGGTTTCTAAATCTGGTCTTATGCCCCTTTCTTCTATCGTCATCATAGTTATCGCTTTCTATCCTTTTACTGCCTCCCGAGTACATATTATTTCTAAAAAACATATATTTTATATATTCAAAGTATTTTTGGAAGTAATCTAAATTGATATGGAAAAGGGCCACCTTTGATTCTGTATTACTTCTGATGGAATGGATGGATCTATTGTTTACGAACCAGAAATCTCCTTCCTTTACCAAAATCCTCTCAAAATTGGCGGTAACTTCGATGGGACCTTCGATGGGTAGTAGTATTTCTATAACATTTTCATGCCAATGGATAGGATATCTTTTAATGGACTGGATTTTAATACTATAGGGCTTGTTTTTATCAAAATGGACCTGCTCTTTTTTCATACTATTCCCCCTTTGCCTAATAAAGAATTATATCATAAACTGGGCCAATAAAAAAACAAATCCGACAAATGTCGGATTTTTATGGGGATTTGGTTTTATTATGTAAAAGGGAAAGAGCAAGGTTGCCCTTGCTCCAACGGGGAAGAAAGACTAGTTGGAAGTCTCTATTATCATTATATGTCGAAATATATAAAATAGTAAATAGGACTAAGGGTAGATTAAACAAAATTTATCCATTTATTATATCTAAAATATAATTTGGAAGATAAAAGGCACCCTTATGTAGATTTTGGTTATAATATCTGGTTTCTAGTCCAAACTTTTTCCATTCCTCTGCTTTATGATCCTTAATGGGATCAAATTTTTTAGATCCAAATCCAAATAGCCAGTGGCCAGAAGGGTAGGTGGGAATGTTTGCCTGATAGGCTGTAGCTATTGGGAAAATCTCCTTTATCTTTTTGATAGCCCTTTCAAACTCCCTTCTATCCTCTTCAAAATAAGCGCTTTCACATTGATTTACTAAAATCCCATCCTCCTTCAAGGCCTTGTAACAATTACTATAGAATTCCATGGTAAAAAGCCCTTCTCCCGGTCCTATAGGGTCTGTTGAATCCACAATTATCAAATCGTATAGGCCTTCCTTATCCTTTACGAACTCTATCCCATCTTCAAAATAGGTATTGATCCTGTCATCATCAAATCCACAACTTACAAAGGGCAGGTATTTTTTTGAAACCTCTACCACCTTTTCATCTATCTCCACAAAGTCTATCCTGGATATGGTTTTATATCTGGTAAGCTCCCTTAAGGTTCCCCCATCACCAGCTCCTACTACCAGCACATCTTTAATATTGGGGTTTATTGCCATGGGTACATGGACTATCATTTCATGGTATATGAATTCGTCCTTTTCTGTCAGCATTATAAATCCGTCTATTAATAGGACCTTTCCATACTCGTAGGAGTCCAGCACATCTATTTGCTGGAAGGGGCTCTTTACAGAACATAGATGCTCCTTTATCTTCATTGAAGATTTGCTATTTTCATTATGGACTTCCGTATACCACAATTCCATTTTAACCCTCCTTTAGTCCTGGTTTATATACAATATCATAATATCTACCCTTAGAATATTTGTGGATATTATCCACCAATCCCCTATCTATCTCAACGGTTTCCGTTATTTCCGATTTAAACTTTTCCTTCAAATAATCAAAGGCAATCCATGGATTAACCTCTTCACCACAAGTAAAGAGATCAACAGCTGCATATCCATATTCTGGCCAGGTATGAATGGTCAAATGGGATTCCTGGATAACTACAACTCCGCTGACTCCCCAGGGATTAAAGGTATGGAATACCGACTCTACTACTGTGGCCTTTGCCTTTTTTGCTGCTTCAATCATATATTCCCTTATTAGTTCAGAATTATTCAGCAGTTCATTGTCACAGTTATAGAACTCGGCCAATATGTGTCTTCCCAGCCTGTGGTCTCTCATACAGATTACCTCCTTTTTATTTAATATTGATGTTAAGGTATATCAATCAAATAGTTTAGCAAAACTAAACTAAGTTGAAATAACAATATTTACTTTTAATAAACTTTATGTTTACAATTGATAAACCTTTTCAGTATTATTATAGTACTAATTAATAGTTTCAGTGTCAATATTTTTACAAAAATTCCTCCTCAAATTTATTTCATCTTTTTGGACATTAACACATATAATTTTTCATAGGATATATTAAGTAGATAAATGGGGGAGGTATATAGATGGAAATAGTTAAGGATATCCTTAAAGTAGAAGAACAGAAGGGGTATGAAGGTATAGAATCTTTAGTGGAAACGGAAGTATATTTAAACCAAACCAAGCCTGATATTGGGAGCATCCTTTGGGCAGATGGAAAAATTGAGATATTAAGCACCAAGATCATTAAGGATAAAATCCTTGTAAATGGATTGGTTAAATTTAAGGTGGTATACAAATCCACAGAAGAGGAATTAAATATATATACCTTGGAAACCAATAAGGATTTTAGGGAGGAAATAGAGATAGAAGGAATAAATGAATCCATGACCTGCCAAGTGAAATCAAACCTAGAACATATAGAGTATGAAGTGGAAGATGAGAGGAAGGTATCCCTAAAGGCCTTTGTCAATCTATGGGGCAGGGTGGAAGATACCAACTCGGTAGAAATAATAAAGGAGGTAAAGGAAGGGTCCAACCTTCAGGTTCTAAAGGAGAAGATAAAATATAATGAGGTACTTAATAGGGATGAATCCTATGCCCTTATAAAGGAGGCCTTTGAAGTAGGGGAAGATGAACCAGCCATAGAGGAAGTACTTAAAATAGATATCCACCCCTATGAAAGGGAGTACAGCATATCTGCCGATAGATTAATCCTATCGGGAGTTGTAGAAACATCTATTATTTATTTTGGTGACAATAAATTAAACTCCATAAATAAGGAAGTCCCCTTCACCCATTTCATAGAGCTAGATAGCCTGCAAGAGCCTAGATGTCAGATCCATATGGAGGTAGTAGACGGGAGCTATGAGATCAGGGAAAACCTTGAGGGAGAGCCTAAGCTACTGGATATGGAAATAAAGGTTAAAGTACACACCAAACTATACCAGCAGAGGGAAGAGGAGGTAATAATAGATGCCTACTCCACCAGCAAGCTAATTAATTTAGAGATGGAAGAGATAAATATTATGGAAAATATAAAGGATATAGTGGATAGGGAAAATATTGGAAAGGATATAAGGGATAGGGGATTTAAGGAGATATACGCAGTCCATGGAAATTCCACCATTATAAGCAGTGACTATGTAGAGGATAAGATAATGCTAGAAGGCTTGCTCTCCTTAAACATCTATTACTTAGATGAGGCCAGTGGGGAGATTACCACTCTAAAGGAGGAAGTACCCTACAAGTCCTATGTTACCGCCGATGGATTAGGCAAGGATATAATTATAGATGTGGTGACTGATCTTGAGGATTTAAAATATAATTTAGTAGATAATAGCCTATCCATTAATGGTACTGTAAAGAACCATATATTTATCAATAGGCAAAGAAGGATCAATATAGTAGGGGAGATAGAGGAAACAGATGAGCTAATTGATAAGAAGAATAGGCCCAGCATAATAGTCTATATAGTTCAAAAAGATGACAATCTCTGGGACATAGCCAAACGCTATAATACCACCATGGATGAAATAATAGAGTCTAATAATATCATATCCCCTTCCACCTTGATGCCAGGAGAAAAGATAATAATAGAAAAGAAAATCGATATAGATTTTTAGAATGTAAGGAAATTTTATGATATAATGTATCCGTCAAATTTATAAAAGGAGAATAGAAATGGATTATATAGCTTTAGAATCGTTTGCTAAAATCAATCTATCTTTAGATGTACTACATAAAAGGGATGACGGATACCATGAAATAAGCACCATAATGCAGCAGATAGATTTGAAGGACAGGGTGATATTAAAGGATAAGGAAAAGGGCATTGAGATCCAGTGCAATAAGGAAGGGGTACCCCTAGATGAGTCCAATACGGTATATAAGGCCTGGGAAAAGATAGTAGAAAAGACTGGAGGTAATAGGGGGGTCCATATAATAATAGAAAAGAATATCCCAGTAGCCTCTGGCCTAGCAGGAGGGTCCAGCAATGGGGCAGCAGTCCTCAGGGGCCTAAACCAGCTATGGGGTTTAAATCTTTCAGAGGAGGAATTATTCCAGATAGGAAAGGAAATTGGAGCCGATGTCCCCTTCTGCTTAATGGGAGGAACGGCCTGGGCTACCGGTATTGGGGAAAAGCTTACCAGGCTTAAGGATTTTTCTAACAAATTAATCATTGTAGCCAATATAAGTGTGCCTGTATCTACCGCCTATGTATATAATAATTTAAATCTGGATAAGAAAAATTCTAGGCTTGATATGGAGAAGATAATCCAATACATGGAAGAGGACAATCTAGTTAAATTGGGGGAAAATATGTTTAATGTTATGGAAGAGGTGGTTATAAGGGAGTACCCTATAATAGATGCTATAAAGAAGGATATGGTAAGGTTGGGGGCCTTGGGGTCCCTTATGACTGGCAGTGGCCCCACTGTATTTGGCCTTTTTGATGATGAAGGGAAACTCCAAATGTGCAAAGGAGAATTGGAGAAGAAGGTAAAAAATGTTTTTATAGCCAGGACCCTATGAATAATAAACCCACTTTCTGTTAATTATATAGATAAACAGGGGGTGGGTTTTTTGTTTGGAATTATAGCTCCATTAAAGAGCAAATTCAATAATTTTACTCTGGCCTTGATAATTCTAGCAGCTCTCTTTTCACTACTGATAGATGGGCCTAATTATAATAATGAGGGCTTCGGTAGGGAATACAGGTTTATTAGGATCCTTTCCTACTTATACATAAGCCTTGGAATAATACTATTTATATTAGTACAGATCATATAGGAGGATTAAATGGGAGATTTAGTATCAAGGGATTTAAAGGAGAATATTGAAAAACTAAAATATATATTCAAGGATACAGGAGATATAATATTTAGGTCTATAGATATAGGAAGGGATTATAAGAGGGGGGCCTGCCTGGTCTATACCGATGGTTTGGTAAATGCCCCTTCCATAAGTGAACATGTTATCCAAACCTTGTTTAGGTTGGATAAATGTGATGATTTTGATATAAGGTATATTAAATCCAATATAATGGATCTTCTGGCCAGGGAAGCCATTGCCATACCAGAAGTAAAAGAGGAAGATGATTTAGATAAGATAGTAGATGCCATATTGTCTGGCCAGACAGCCTTGTTTATAGATGGGGCAGATAAGGTCTTGATACTAGAGACCAGGGGTTGGCCCAATAGGGGAGTAAATCAACCAGATGCAGAAACGGTAGTAAGAGGCCCCAGGGATGGTTTTACAGAGACCTTAAAGATCAATATGACCCTGATCCGCAGAAGGATAAAGGATCCAAAATTAAAAACGGTACTGACCACCGTTGGCAGGCGGTCTAAAACCGATGTGGCCATCATGTATATTGAGGACATTGTAAGCCCTGAAATACTGGAGGAAGTAAATAAGAGGTTAAACCAAATAGACATAGATGCCATATTGGATAGTTCCATGCTGGAATTTTTAATTGAAGATAATTACCTATCCCCCTTTCCCCAGATAGAATCTACCGAAAGGCCTGATTCGGTGGCAGCTTCCCTCTATGAAGGAAGGGTAGGGATATTGGTGGACAACAGTCCCTTTGCCCTGGTGGTACCTGCCACAGTAGGAACCCTAACCCAATCTTCAGAGGACTACTATAGCAGGTGGACTATTGTCTCCGTTGTAAGGTTTATAAGGCTGATATCCATATTTATATCCAGCCTGGCCCCGGCCCTATATATCGCCATAACCTCCTTCCATCCTGGCATAATCCCTACTAGATTAAACTATTATCTAGAGGCCAGCAGGATAAATGTTCCCTTTCCAGCGGTGGTAGAGGCCTTTTTAATGGAGGTAACCCTGGAACTATTAAGGGAGTCTGGGTCCAGAATAGCAGGGCCTATAGGCACTACCATAGGGATAGTAGGAGGCCTCATAATAGGCCAGGCAGCAGTGGAGGCAGGCATAGTAAGCCCCCTTATGATAATAGTTGTAGCCATAACCACCATAGCCACCTTTTCAATACCTAAATATGAGTGGGCTTCAGGCTTTAGGTTCATCAGATTTATATTTATGATACTAGCCTCCATACTAGGCCTATATGGGATTATGCTGGGGGCTGCTGTTACATTGACCCACCTTTCTAGAATGGAGAGCTTTGGGATCCCCTTTACTGCCCCCTATTCTGGTCTGGGGATTAAAGAAGGGGATTTAAAGGATACCTTGGTAAAGGCCCCTATTCAAAAATTTGAATATAGGCCCGCGTTTACGTTTCCTAGAAATAGAAGAAGAATGAGGAAAAGGTGAGAAGATGCAAGGGAAAAACAAGATTTCTAACAGGCAAATAAAAGCACTACTTGTCACTACCATTGTTGGTGTAGGGGTATTGTCTCTACCCAGCGATGTGGCAATAGTGCTTAATAATGGAGGTTGGATAGGCATACTACTGGGAGGCCTTATTAGCATCCCCTTTATAATGGTCATCAATAAATTGTTTAGTATAGATCCGGGAAAATCCTTCTTCCAGATCAGCTACCAGGTGGTAGGAAGGGCAGTGACCAAGGTCTTTTTGTTTATTATCTTTTCCTATTTTATAATGGTATTGGCCTATACTGTTAGGTTATTTTCAGAGGTTATTAAGACCTACCTATTGGAAAACACTCCAACGGAGGTAATAATATTGACCATGCTCCTGGCGACAGCCTATATAGCTAGATCAAAGATAGAGGTGCTGGCAAGATTTGCTGTGATGATATACCCTATTATAGTAGGGTTTGTAATATTTTTACTGGTGGTCAACTTACCCAACAATGATTTTACCAATATACTTCCCCTTTTTGATATAGACTACAAACTAATACCTAGGGCAGTCTATGCTTCCTTTTTTTCCTATGCAGGATATGAAATACTATTATTTGCCCAGCATATTTCAGAAGATGAAAGTAGGAGCTTAAAATATAGTGTAGGCAGCATGTTCATGGTGATTGGAATCTATTTAGTAATATTCTTTATAACCCTATCCCGGAATGGGATCCATCAATTGAAGAGGGAAATATGGCCCACCATAGCCGTTATAAAGGAAATAGATCTGCCTGGATATTTTTTGGAGAATTTAGACGGGGTGGTAATGGCCGTATGGGTACTGGTGGTGTACGCTACTGTAGGTCCCTTCTTTTATGCTTGTGGGGTGACTATAGCAGAGATATTTGGCTTCAATAGCCATAAATTGTTCATCCCCTTTCTTATACCCCTTATATACATAATTGCCCTAATACCTGACAATCTGGTTACTGTCAATGAGATTTTAGGAAGTATTGGCAACTACCTCAATGTAGCAGCAGTAGTCATAGTACCCATCATAATTCTTATAGCCGCCTATGTGAGGAAGGGGAGGGAGAAGGTATGAAAAGATGCCTATTATTTATATTGCTTATATCCCTTTTATTTCTGTCAGGATGCTGGGACAAGGTGGAGATTGATCAGAGGATATTCGTATCCAGCATAGGGGTGGATGCAAATGAGGATGGGCATATGAATAAATTCAATATTATATATGAATATCCCAATATAAATGCCATTGGCAAAGGGGCTACTGAAGATGAAAAGATCTTTATACTAGAGACTCCCGCCAGCAGCATATTCCAAGCTGCCAGAGAGCTTAGCACCCGGGTTCCCTTTCCCTTCTATTTTAAGCATGTAAAGGTGTTGGTATTAGGCCATGAAGTATTACATGATGAAAAGGCCTTTAGGGAAATTATAGATGAATTGAATAGGGATACTAAAATAAATAAAAGGCTGCAGATTTTGGTAGCCGAAGGCAAGGCTAGGGATATTATAGATGTAAATGTAATCCGGGAGCAAACCACCGATAGGGACCTGTATTCTATGGTACAGGATGATAGATCCTCCAGCAGGTACACATTCCAAACCCTGGCCGGTTTAATTTCAGACTTCGACTTTTCCGGTGTCACCATTACCCCCCGGGTAATTATTAAAAACGACAGGTATATAGTTTCCGGGGGCTGCCTTTTGAAGAACTATAAACATTTAGCCTGGATAGATGAAAAAGAAAACAGGGCCATAAGTGCAATAAATGGGGATATAATAAATGAAACCATAGATGCCATATATGATGATAATTTAATATCCTATACTGTAACCAATATTAAATCCAGAAAAAAAGTCCAGGTAGACGATCAAATAGATGTCCATATATTCGTTAGGCTGGAAGGCTATCTACAGGGATATATAATGGGTGCAGAAAAACCTGCCTATGACAGCCAGGTATTAAAGGAAATGGAAAAGGCCATAGAGAAAAGTGTTAAAAGGGAAATTGAAAGAACCATAAAAAAGCTACAAAAGGAATACAATGCAGATGTAATAGGGGTTGGGGAGCATATTAGCAAATTCCAACCTAAAAAATGGCGGGAATTAAAGGATAAATGGGATGAACTATTTCCAGATATAAACATACAAGTATCTGTAGATGTGAAGATAAGAAGAACAGGCCTTACAAGATGAGAATTGTAATTCCAATTCCCCTCACCATTTACAATTAAAAAATTTTCCTTAGTTAAATGATCTTGTATAAAAAAACTATTATTGGAAATAATTAATAGTGAATACAGAGCCTAGGAGGAAGAGTGATGAAACATAAAAAATTGATTCTCTTTATGGCCTTATTGATCATTACTACCATATACATAGTTCATCCCTATATGAATTATAAAGAAGCCTATGTAAATAGCTGCAAAGATGATATAATCCGCTTCCATATAAAGGCTAATAGCGATGAAGAAAAGGACCAGGAACTGAAGCTAAAGATCAGGGATGAGATATTAGAAAGAGTTGGAAATCAGTTTGAAAATACCACTTCTCCAGATGAGACCAGGAAGTTAATAAAAGACAATCTATATAATATAAAAAGGATTGCCGAAGAGGTTATCCAAAGGGAAGGGAAGGATTACCCAGTTCAAGTATCCTTAGGAAGGAAGAATTTCCCTACTAGAAAATATGGGGATATTACCTTTCCATCTGGAGAATATGAAACTTTACAGGTTACTATAGGAGAAGGTAAGGGTAAAAATTGGTGGTGTGTTATGTTTCCTCCTTTATGTTTTGTAGATATTACCCATGGCAATGCCATACATGCAGAAGAAGATTTAAAAGAGCTTTTAACAGAAGAAGAGGTAGACCTTCTCCTATCCAGTAAAGAACCTCCCATAATAATAAAATCTAAAATACTGGAAGTACTGGAAAGGACTAAAACCTACCTAGCCAGACGCTTAGCACAAAGGTAAGGAAAAAATTGCTGCCTTAGGCAGCAATTTTTTCATTGTCAATATTTCCCCAATATGGTATATAGTATATTAAATAGTTTATACATATATTGTTTAGGGTATTATCAAAACAAAGGAGAAACAAGTAAATCCACATGAATATGTGGAAGAAGCCTTCAAGAGGGGACCTATTCAGGGGACAAATTCTTTAAATTATCAGAATCATCAATATATTATCACTTGTAAGGGGGTACAGTATGTTTAAAACCTATATAGTTACAGATGATATGGATCCAAAGATAGCTGAATATGTGCTAGGGGACTATTCCCAGGTAACATTTATACCATCTCCTACAGAGGAGGATATTATCAAAAACTGTAAGGATGCAGATGCCCTAATCAGCCTTTATGAGCCTATAGGGGCTAAGGTTATGGATAATTTACCAGATCTTAAGCTAATATCCCTCCTATCCATAGGCTTTGATACCATAGATATAGATTATGCCAGGAAGAAGAATATATATGTATCCAATAATCCCAACTATTGTATAGAGGAGGTAGCTGACCATACAGTAGCCTTCATACTTGCCTTGAATAGGAGGTTATTTGAATACAACAGGGCGGTAAAGGAGGAAAAGATCTGGCAGTACCATAATATAAAGGGCAATATCCATAGGTTGTCTAAGCAAACATTAGGCCTGGCAGGCTTTGGGAAAATTGCCCAAAATGTAGCCAAAAGGATGAAGGCCTTTGGATGTGAAATATTGGCCTATGACCCATACATAGATAAAGAGGTTGGAGAAAGATATGGAGTAAGGATGGTATCCCTAGATGAACTTTTGGAAAATAGCCATATAATATCCCTTCACATGCCTTTAAACGACAGTACCAAAAACTTTTTCAATAGGGATATATTTGCAAAGATGAAAAAGAGCCCCATATTTATCAACTGTGCCAGGGGAGGGGTAGTGGATGAAGAAGCCCTACTAGAAGCCCTGGATAAGGGCTGGGTATCAGCAGCAGGCTTAGATGTACTGTCCACAGAAGAACCGGACCTGGAAAATTGTGAATTTGTAAAAAGGGATAATGTAATATTAACTCCCCATGCAGCCTTTTACTCAGTAGAATCCAATGAAGAAGCCCAGATCCTTGCAGCAAAACATGTGGAATACTTTATAAAGGGTCAATTGGAAAAAATACCTTTAATAGTTAAATAGAAAGGAATGATTGCCATTATGAAACATAAATATTTAGCTAAGAGATATTGGGAAGTAAAACTTCCACCTTTAAGCAAGACCAATGAAATGGCTAAAAGGTACCCTGACGTTATAGATTTAAGTGTAGGGGATCCAGATTACCCTGTAGATAAAAAGGTAATAGATGACATGTATAAGGATGCCCTGGCAGGCCATACCAAATATACCGCTTTTTTGGGAGATGAAGAGTTTAGGGAAGAGATATGCAAGTGGTATAGGGATGATTTTGGATGTAATTATGGAATAGAAAATGTAATGGTTACCGCCGGGGGAACCCACGCCATGTACCTGGTCATGGAGAGCATATTGGATGAAGGGGATGAGATAATAGTAATCTCTCCTTACTACACCTATTATGAACCCCAAATCCTCTTACCCAGAGGAAGGGTAGTTGTATACGATACCCTAGCAGAGGACAATTTTGAAATAGATTTGGAAAGATTTGAAAAGAAGATATCCTCCAGGACCAAGGCGGTAATAGTAAATTCCCCCAACAATCCAACGGGAAGGGTATATAAAGAAGAAACCATAAAGGGACTTATAGAATTAGCTAATAAGTACGATTTTCTAATCATTGCTGATGATATATACAGGACCTTTAACTACACTGACCGCCAAAAGCCCATATGTGCATTTGACCCTGACAATCCTAGAATTTTAACGGTATACAGCTTTTCCAAGGATTTTGCCATGACTGGATTTAGGCTGGGCTATATAATCGGGGAAAAGAGCATAATAGAATGTATAAGGAATGTAAATGAAGCAGTAAACTTTACCATCAATGCCATGGCCCAAAGGGCAGGCATATACGCCATAAGAAGGAGAAAAGAGATTCAAAAGGAAATACATGAAGAATACAGAAAAAGGGTATTCTATGCCTACGAAAGGATACAAAATTTCAAGAATATAAAATGCAGCAAACCTGAAGGAACCTTCTACCTATTTGCAGATATAAGGGATACAGGCTTAAGCTCTGAGGAAATATGGGAAAAGATACTAGATGATGCCCATGTACTGGTACTACCTGGAATTGGATTTGGCCAGGCAGGAGAAGGCTACATCAGGATTGCTTGTACTTCAGATGTTGAAGTCCTAAAAGAGGCCTTTGACAGGATGGAGGGGGTGGATATATTTAAATAATATAGAATTAAGGATAACCAGCAACTTAAGTAATCTAAATTCCAAAAAGGGGTAAAGGAGGTCAAATATGCAAGCTATTGATGTCATCATCCTGGCTCTCTATATGATAGGGCTAATTGTGATTGGTATAATTGCAAAGGGTAGGATTGAAACATTAGATGACTTCATACTTGGTGGCAGAAGGTTTAATTTAATTGCCTTGACAGGGACTATACTGGCTACTATGATAGGCTCTGGAATGACCATAGGAGCCGTAGGAAACGCCTACCAGCATGGGGCTGGGGGAACAGTATTTTGGATGTATACAGGTTTTGCCATAGGACTTTTAGTGTTTGCTTTTATGACAGATAGGATTAGGGAGACTGGCAAAAGATCCATGGGGGAGGTTATTGCTTCAAGTTATGGCCAGACATCCCACCTGGTGGCCTCATTGGTTATTATAGGCTATGCCATAGCCATTGTAGCCATAAACATAGCTGGTATGAGAACCATAATTATCAATGTATTTGGAGATAGTTTAAGGCTGTCAATACCCATGGTTACGGTGTTAGCCACCTTTGTAGCAATACTATATACCTCCTTTGGAGGATTTTATGCAGTAGTGTGGACTGATACAGTTCAATTCTTGATAATGGTACTAGGGGTAATAATACTTGGACCCCTTTTGGGCCTTACCAAGGCAGGGGGATTTGCTTCCCTGGTAAATACCTATGAAGCCATGGGCTCTTCCATCACCAACCCATTCATAAATGGAATAAGTGCTGGTTCCGTAGGATTCTTCCTGGCATATTTTCTCACCGTTCCAGCAGATCCTACCATGCCCCAAAGGGCCTTGGCAGGGAAGGATGATGCTACCGTTAGGAATTCCTTCCTCCTATCAGGGGTTATTGGATTTATATTTGGTTTCTGCCTACTGGTAATAGGAGCTTCTGCCAGGGTATTGATACCTAATCTGGAGCATGTAGAATCAGCCCTCTTCCAATTTATCCTAGGATACTATCCACCTGTAATAAAGGGGCTTGCCATAGCAGCCATTGCAGCGGCAGTCATGTCTTCCTTCGACTCCTTCCTGATCCTGGCAACCACCCATATAGTATATGACCTAGGCCAGGCTCTAGGTAGAAAGGCGGATGAGGATACCTTAAAGAAGGTACTCCCCTATGCCACAGTAATTATCGGAATAATGGGATTATTAATAGCATTATTTATCCAATCCCTATTCTACTACCTATACATGCTCTTCTCAATAGTAGGTTCTGCACTAGTTCCCGCCTTTATAGGAGCAATATACTTTAAGGATAAGACCACCAGCATAGCTGCCAATGCCAGCATAATTGTAGGAACTCTGGTGCCAGCTGTATTATACCTAACAGTAGGCTACGATGTATTCTTAGGAGACCCAGTATTCCTAGGGATCATATCTTCAACCCTAACACTCATTGTAGTATCCATGTTTACCAATAAAAAGAAGGAAAAACAATTAGTTGAATAATAAATGGGCAAAGGGTCTTCCCTTTGTCCATTTATTTTTGAATTTATCTTTTTTTATTCCCGCTTTTTGTATACAATATATATAAAGCATAAATTATTATGAGGTGATTATTTTGTATAACTATATGAGTTTAAAGGACCATGTTTATGAATACATTTCAAAAGGGATACAAAAGGGCACCTTGAAATCCAATGATAAATTGAATGAGCAGGAAATAAGCAGGGAGCTTAATATAAGCAGGACGCCCGTTAGGGAGGCCTTAATACAGTTGGCAGCGGAAGGCCTTTTGATATCTGAACCTAGGAAGGGTTTTAGGGTTAAGCCCCTTACCTTAAAGGAAGCCAAGGATTTGTATCAAATTGTTGGCCATTTAGAAGCCATGGCAGCAGTACTGGCCTTGGACCAGATTAGCCCTGAGGACATATCCCGTATGGAAAGGTTAAAAGGGGATATGGATGAAGCCATAAATGCCCATGTCTTCGATAAATACTATAAATTACAGGTTGAATTCCATAATATATACTTAAGCAAATGCGGCAATGATGAATTGATCAATATATTAAAGCTTCTAAAGAAGAGATTTATCAGACAAGGTTATTCAGGCAGGGACCCTGAAGGATTAAGTGAAATATTTAAGGAAACCAATAGGCAGCATGGTGAGATGATTGAATTATTTAAGAAAAAGGACTCAGCCCAATTGGAAAAATACATAAAGGAGGTCCACTGGGATATCAAATATGCTGCCCTAGATGTAGTATAATATCCATATATTTTTATTATATATTTGTCCTTCCATTTTGCTCTAAATTTTCCAGTATATTTCCCATTCTCCCTTTCTTAAGCCCATACATATATTTTAATTGGGCTTTTTTTGTACAATTTAATGGGAAAACTATTGATTTTTTTTAAAGAATAATGTATATTGTATATAGTATACATTATATAACTAGGGGGTTTTGAAATGAGATATGGTTGCCATTCAATGGTTGGTAAAATTGAGTCCATTTTAATCAAAAGACCACAGGAAGCCTTTATAAGCCAGGAGCATCTGGATGCAAACTACGAAAAATTTAACTATTTTGGCTCTCCCGATTATGAAAAGGCTATTGCTGAATATGAAGCCTTTGAGAAAATACTTAAGGAACATGTGGAAAATATCTATTATCTTCCCCAGGATGACCGGGTAGGTATAGACTCTATCTACACCCATGATCCTTTGAAGGTTACCAAAAAGGGAGCCATATACTTTCCCATGGGAAAGGAATTGAGGAGCAAGGAGTATTTAGCTACTGAAGAATATTTAAAGAGTATAGGTATCCCCACATTAGGCTATATAAAAAGCCCAGGGAAGATGGAAGGCGGAGATATAGTATGGCTGGATGAAAGGACTGTGGCCATAGGGGAGGGCTACCGTACCAATGCAGAAGGAATCCGCCAATTTAAAGAACTTGTAAAGGACATAGTTGATGAAGTGATAGTAGTTCCTCTACCCCATGCCGATGGGCCCGATGCCTGCCTACACTTGATGAGTATCATAAGCATGGTGGATAAGGATTTGGCCGTTGTATATTCCAAATATATGCCTGTATTCTTTAGGGAATTATTAATGGAGAGAGGCATAAAACTGATAGATGTAAACGATGAAGAATACGATAATCTAGGTTCCAATGTTTTAGCCCTAGCTCCCAGAGTTTGCGTCCTACTAGATGGCAATCCTAAGGTAAAGGAAGACCTAATAGCCAATGGCTGTACCGTATATACCTATGAAGGGAATGAGATCTCCTATAAGGGAACTGGAGGCCCAACCTGCCTAACCCATCCCATAACCAGGTTATAATCTATACAGGCTAAAAATAGATTCCCATAAAAAAATCCTTCCTCAGGAAGGATTTTTTTATGGGCTAGGGGATAAAGCTTTTATGAACATAGTCTGATAGGGATGTAAATAACATTGGTTGATACTCTATATCGAATTCTACAATATCTCCCACCTTATAATCTATAGGGGAGTCATGTATATCAAGTATAATGTGATCGCTACTTCCTCCCATCACCCTTATATATGGATCCCTTGGGTATATTTTAAAACAGTCTCCCACATCCTGATTGCCCATTGCTACTATGGCCCTTTTTCTTATTCCTAAATCCACATATTCCACCTCATCCCCAAAGCTATTTAGCAACCTTTCCCCAATGGGAGCAGTAAATATAGTGTAGGTATACATGGCTCCAAGGAGGGATATTATTACAGCCACATTTACAAGGATGGCCCCAAAGCTTCCCAATACATGTTCCATTACTCCAGACATAGGAGGATTGCCCAATTGAGCTAATTCCTCTACAGGCATAACACCCATGCTTAATACGGAAATCATTATGTAAATCAATAGTAAGGATAAAAAGGAAATTACAGTTGCACTACCTGCATCTTTAGACCTCTTAGCCCTTTTAGATATTACAACCACACTTTCAATACCAACAAAGCACCACATGGTTACGGGAGTAGTAGCCTTAATTTGATCTAACAAGGATATGCCGCTTTCCTTGCCCCAAAGGTTGTTTATAAATATTTCTAGATCAAAGGCCCTAAAGAATACAATTGATAATAACATGGCCAAAATGGGTAGTATCTTAGCTATAACAATGGCTACATTCAAACTGGCAGCCTGCCTTACCCCCCTAAGTATTAAAAAGGCAGATACCCATATAATAAGGGATGCACATATAACGGAAATCAGATTATTGCCAGTTCCAAATATGGGGAAAAAGTAGCCTACAGCAGAAAAGAGCAGAGCTGCAAAGGAAACATTAGTCAATAAACATCCTACCCAGTAGCCCCATGCAGAGTTAAAGCCAAGGTACTCTCCAAAACCCTCTTTGGCATAGGTATATATTCCACTGGTCAAATCTGGTCTTACTCTGTTTAGTCCATAATAGCACAGGGTTAATCCAAACATACCTATTCCAGCTATCAGCCAACCTATAATGGTTGCAACAGCGTAGGCCCCATTTGCTGCCATATCCCCAGAAATACTGAATATACCGCTGGCCAAGGTGGTCCCAATGGAAAAGGCAATCAGCCTAATCAGATCCAGATCCCCAGCCCCTTCTTCTGAGGGCTTGCCTATATCCATTGGCTCACTACTATCCATTACCTGACATAAGGTCTTACTAGTATCCATTAGCCGTCCCCCTTTAAAAATATATATTGTATACAATATATATTATACAGAATACTCCATGCGCAGGCAAGCCTTTTTATAACAATTAAAATTTTTTAATATTTTTTGAAAATTTAATTGAATAAAAAGCCATATTTCAAGAATGAAGCCCTTGAGCCAATAAATCTTAAAAGGCTCTAAGCTTCCCATTTCTTAATCCAATCATTTAACATTTTATATTGGCTACTTCTATATAATTAAATACTGTATCACATTTTGAAGAGGATAGTAAGGGTTTTTTATTTCCATATATTATTATCCACCTTTGACCAAGTATAGCTTATAAGTCTAATAGACTAATCCAGAGAAAAATTCAAATATATTCTTATACTGTATACAAAATGGGTAAAAATAATAGGAAATAAAGGGCCAAAAGTCTGTCAATAGTCAATGAAAATGTCACATAAGAACATAGAAATTTATTCAGTGAAAATGTCACTTTTAATGATAAAAAAATATATAACCGCATTTATTCCACGGTCCTATTGACATGGGGCCCCTGACCCCTCTGGACACCAA
>JAAYEM010000099.1 GCA_012728725.1 Tissierellia bacterium
ACCACCAGATGTTACCAATGCAATGGTAGCTTTTGTTATATCTTTAACTGCAGGTTGTGGATCAACTCTATCAAAGTCTGGCATTGGGAATTCAGTAACAAATTCTTCCCCTTTAAGCTTCTTGAGTAACATCTCAACAGCCCTTTGGGAACCTCTCTTATCGGTAAAGTAATTCTTTCTAATTCCTCTTGGTATATATCCTTCTTCATCTGGGCTTCCTATTTCCTCACCTTTAGCTATTTTTAAGGCTAAAGGTACCATCTTCTTAACTGCATCTCTCATTCCTGCAGCAGAATCCTTTGTAGATACTATATATAGGCTCTTTTTGAACATATCTGCTCCAGGGTTTTCAACATACATACCTGTTAGAGAAGGAATTCCTAGTTCCTTTTGTACTGCGTCTGCAATTGTACCACAAGCAACTCCGTATCTTCCTGCATTAAATGCTGGTCCAGCTATAAATAGATCTGGTTCGTATTTTTTTACCATTTCTAATATCTCAGCTTTTGCCTCTTCTACATTTTCGTTAAAATAGCTGTCACCGCAGATAACTGTTGCAACTATTTCTGCTTCTCCTTTAAATCCTGCATTTATTGCCATACCTGGTCCTACTACTTCTTCCCTAACTTCTGGTTTTATATGGGCCTTTTCTTCGCCACCAATTCCGGCAAAGAATTGATTTATATAATGGACAACTCTAATTTTCCCCATTAGTTTCCCCCCTCTCCAATTTTTCATCGGGAATTAGTCATTGTATTTGCCGTATTCTTCTCTGATACTTCTTACTTCTTCGATTATTTCATCAACATCTAGTACCATTTCCATCATACCAATTTGTTCATCATAAACATCTGGATCTACTGATTCTTTGAATTCTGGCTCTACAGGATGATAAACTCTAAGTCCTAACTGGACTCCTGCCAATGGACCTGCAAAAGTTGGGTCTCCAGCTGTAACTGTTTCAGCTGCTAATCCAGCTGCTTCAGCTTCTCCTCCACCGATTAATACGATTATGTTTTCTGCACCGTATTTTTCAGTTAGATCTTTAACCCTTTGTTGATTTTCTAGGTCCATGGCTCCTGCAGCCGTTCAGACAAAACACTCAGTTGATGAGAACACTACTTCAGCTTCTGTAGTCTTTACACATTCTTCGATGGCTGGACCTGGGATGCCATCTCTATCGCCAATGATGATAACTTTTTTACTAGCATCGAATAGTGACATCATTACACATCCTTTCTATTATGTTTTTAGTTAAAATTTAATTTATCTTTAGAATCCTTTTGCTGACATCTTATTGAATCCTATTTCATTTGTTGCACCAGTAATTGCTTGAAGTTCAACTACAATGGAGCCATCTTCCTTAAGGCTTCCATCAAATCCTCCAGCTATAACATCAACATATTCTAAGGAACCTATTACCTTATCCATTGGAGGTAGCTCAATTAGTTCATTAGCATTTCCTGCTGTTACTACTGCATCTGCTAATGGATCAGCGTCAGCTAAAGATTGGCTTGCACCATCTCTACCAGCATATTCGTCAGTAATAATTACTGTCTTAATGCCTTTCTTTTCAATCTTCTTACAGTTCATGATTAAGTCAGTGTCTGGGTTTCCAAATCCTTCTTGGGAAATTATAACCCCATCTAATCCTAGATACTCAGCCAATTTAGCTGTCCAGTTAGATGACCTTTCCTTATCAGCTAGATATACATTTTCGTTGGTGATTATAACACCTACGAAGTTCAGCTCTTTACCGTGAACTGCTAGTAGGTCGTGGATAACTGGATTGTTCATTTGATGGTAAGTTGTGTTCTTGTCACATGCAGATACACAGTTACCACTTACAATTGCACCATCCATTATTTCAGTTGGATACATTATAGTTGGTACAATTTGCTTAGCATCTACTCCATATACATAGGTATCATGAAGTAAACCTTGAGTTTGAAGCATTTGTACATATCCTACCTTTGGTAGGTCTGGATATTTATTAATGCCTTCTAGTAGGGTATCTACTTCAAATACTTCTACCTTATCTGGAGTAATCTCTTTAGCTGCTTCTGCAAGATAAGCCGCTGCCTTCAAGCCTGCTAATCTTACAGCTCTTTCGTGGTCGTGTTGTTTCAATCCCTCAACAGGTTCGCATTTTAATACTACATTTAAAGTCTTTGAGAAAGGAGTATACTCTGCTCCTGGTCCTGTCATGTCTATAATACCTTCTTGGAAGCCTACGATCTTACCAGTTGTCACTACAGCACAGCCTTTTAATACGTTAGTCTTCCCACTACCAACAACATCTACTTTTGATAGTATACCTGGGAAAACTCCTCCTGGTCCTTCAACCTTGACCCTTGGTTCAATTACGTCTTTTACAGGAGTAATCCTTACACTTTCGCCAGGTCTTGCTATATCTACGTCTACTTCTGCAAGGTGCTCATCTTCCTTAATTAAAGCGATTAATTCTTCTTTGTTTACATAAAGCACCCCGTTATCAATTTTGGTTTCTTCACCAAATTGAACGTCATTAATAAGCACATGGCCTAATTCAAGACGCATATGGTTCACCTCCCCTTGTTATTGAAGCATCTATTTTAACTCTGGGCAGGGCCCAGAATTAAAATCTATTAAACATACTTTTTAACCATTTCCTCAACAGCACTTGCAGTTGCTGCTGACTCAGCTAATCTTTCTACTTCTTCTCCATCCTTGTAGATAACTATAGCTGGTAATCCCATTACTTTTTGTTTAATTGCCAATCTTCTTGCCTTAGTAATATCTAGTGAACAGAATTTAACCTTATCTCCATACTTTTCCGCTAACTCTTCAATATGTGGCATTAGTGCTTTACATGGTTCACAACTTGGTCCCCAATAATCTACTAATACTGGCCCTTCTGCCTTTAATACTTCCTCTTCAAAATTATCTCTAGTTAACTCTACCATAAGTATCCCTCCTATAAATTTTTTTACTCATTAAAAGTTTCGTTTATATATTTTTCAGCCTGTACAGCTGCTATAGCTCCATCGGCTGTTGCTGTTACAACTTGTCTTAATGATTTTACCCTAACGTCTCCTGCTGCAAACACTCCTGGGATATTGGTCCTCATATCTTCATCAGTTTTTATATATCCATCTACCAATTCTACCTTTCCTTGGAACAGGTCTGTTGCTGGTATGAATCCTATGAAGGGGAATATTCCAAAAGTTCCATCCTCTTCATCAGCAAATATTTCTTTTGTTTCTCCAGTCTTCACATTTCTAACTACCATTGATTCAACTATTCCATCGCCTTTTATCTCTTCTACTACTGTATTCCACATAAATTCAATCTTATCATTTTTAAAAGCCTTTTCTTGTATTGATTTTGCAGCCCTTAATTCGTCCCTTCTGTGGATTATGGTAACTTTCCTAGCAAATTTTGTCAAATACATTCCTTCCTCTACAGCTGTATCTCCTCCACCTACTACGTATACTTCCATATCTTCAAAGAAAGCTGCATCACATGTTGCACAGTAGGAAACGCCTCTACCAACTAGTTCTTTTTCTCCTGGACAGCCTATTGGTCTTGGATTTGCTCCTGTTGCAATAATTACAGTTTTAGCTTGATACTCTCCCTTTTCTCCCTTAAGTACTTTAATTTTGCCATCTAATTCTACTTCTTTAATAGTATCAAGAACTCTTTCTGCCCCGAATTCATCTGCTTGATCCACCATTCTGGCTATCAGTGATGGTCCTGTAGCATTTTCAATAGAGCCTGGATAGTTTGCAACTTCAGCAGTGGTCACAATTTGTCCACCAGGTTTTTCTTTTTCTACTATTAAAGTATTTAGTCTTGCCCTTGAAGCATATATTCCAGCTGCTAACCCGGCAGGACCAGCTCCTATAATAACAACATCATATATCATATTTTTTCCTCCTTTTTATATAATGGTAACAGCATCATACAATTATAGTTGCCACAAATGGATGAATAATATTCTTTATAATGACGAGTAGATTTTTACATTACAGCTTTATGTAATGTTTCTTCTATTCTGGATGATTGTATAAGACATGCATTTTTTACCATATCTACCATAATAATAATTGATATTAATGAATAAAACAAGCATTGTTATTAATAAAACACCCATACGCTTATATCATACCCACAAATTTTTCCTATAAAATATTTTTTACATAAAAAAACAGAGTAGAAGAAAACATTAGTTGCCTTCTACTCTGTTATAAACCTGAGAGTTTCTCCATATCAAAATATGGATTGCTCCTTCTGTGCATACGCTTTTCAGAGTCTCGTCAAAGTACGGTCCTTTTGCCTGAGATCGTCACCATAAAACGGCAAGCTTTATGGCTTAATCCTTCGGCGCCATATACATGGTCTCTCCCGCACTTGTCATCCGAAATCTATTCAATTGTTGTATTTTTAACATTCCGACTATATTATAATATATAAACAAAATTAATACAAGCCTAATTTGAATTTATTTTTTATATTTATACCATCCTATGAAAACTTTATTAACCCTGCCTTTTTAACTTATCCAACACATAAAGGGATATATTAGAAGAGTGGTCAGATACTCTTTCTAAGTTACTCAGTATATCTAGGAATATTACCCCAGAACTAGGCTGGCACAGATGCTTATTTAATCTGTCTATATGGTTGTTTCTATATTCAACTACCAGGGAGTCGATTTCGTCCTCTAGCCTCTGTACCTCTCTAGCCTTATCAAAATCCACGTCCCTAAGGGATTCTAGGGTTTTCAAAAATACTTGACGACTTTTACTAAATATATTTTCAAACTCACTCATGGCTTCATCACTAAATGGTAAATTGTCCTCAATTACTTCTAGTGTCAACTCTGCAATATTGTCAGCATGATCCCCTATCCTTTCCAGGTCATTTACAACATTGATAAACACATTCATCTGAGTATGCTGTTCATCAGTCATTGGGGCATTGGAAAGTTTTACTAGATACTCAACAATTTCCTTTTCTATCCTATTTATTACTTGCTCCTGGGCGAAAACTTCTTTGGTCATCTCTTCACTTCTGGTTCTAAAGGCCTCTGCAGATTTGCTTAAATTCTCCTCTACAATCTTGCCCATTCTAAGTATCTCCTTAGCTACCTGACCTAATGCTATAGAAGGTGTTTCTATAATCCTTAGGTCCAAAAATTTCAGTCCAACTTCCTCTGCCACTTCTTCTTCCCCTGGCACTAACTTAATTGCTGCCTTAACCAATAGATTAGCAAAAGGAAGTTGAATAATAACATTAATAAGATTGAATAATGTATGGGCATTAGCAATTTGCCTTTGAATATTGCCTGGTGAAATCCTTAAAACTATTGCCTCAATAGGAGCCCTAAGTACAGTCATAAAGACAATAGTACCTATTACATTAAATAAAAAGTGTATAAATGCAGCCCTTTTGGCAGTTTTATTAGCCCCTATACTGGAAATCATAGCTGTAGTAGTTGTACCAATATTATCTCCAAATAGTATAGGAAAAGCAATGTTTATATCTACAAGCCCTTGCCCCGCTAATGCCTGTAATAAACCAATGGAAGCACTACTACTTTGTATAATTGTAGTTAATCCAAGGCCAACTAGTATTCCTAAAAATGGATCCCTTAAGCTGACTATGATATTAGTAAATACAGGATTATCAGCCAAAGGTTTTAATCCACTACCCATCATGTCCATCCCAATAAAAAGAATACCAAATCCTATTAGTATTTCTGCAATGTGTTTCAATCTTTTTCTAGATGCAACTAACCAGATGGCTACCCCAATAGCCACTGCTATAGGTGCAAAATCGGTTAAATTAAATGCAATCAACTGGGCAGTTATAGTGGTTCCTATATTGGCCCCCATAATGACTCCAACAGCTTGGGATAAGGTCATAATCCCTGCATTGACAAATCCTATAACCATAACGGTTGTGCCACTAGAACTTTGTATAACCATAGTGACCAATGCACCTACTATAACTCCCATAACCCTATTGTTTGTCAAAATTTCTATTAGCCTTTTCAACCTTTCTCCAGTAGCCTTTTCCAGGCCTGTTCCCATTAAATTCATCCCATATAGGAAAAGCCCAAGGCCTCCTAATACCGGTAATGCAATATTCATTTGTACCCTCCTTATTCTCTAAATTCCGTATGGGTATTTTATATTATCAATCTAAAAAAGGAAAATTCAGCTGTCTCAATGCTTCAAACAATATAATATTAACAGAGTTTGCTAAATTTAGCGATCTTTTTATTCCTGATTTCATTGGTATTTTTATGGTTCTATCCCAGTTCTTTTTAATTATTTCCTCTGGAAGTCCCTTTGTTTCCTTACCAAAAACAAAAAAGGAATTGTCTGTATATTGAATATCAGTATAGTAATATTTTCCCTTGGTAGTAGCATAATAAAAATTGCCACCTTTATTTTTCTCCATTAATTCCTCATAGTTTTCATAGTAGTGAATTTCCACTAGATGCCAATAATCTAAACCTGCTCTTTTTAAGTACTTATTTTCTACCGAAAAGCCTAGAGGCTTTACAAGATGAAGGATTGTATTAGTCAATGCGCAGGTTCTAGCTATATTGCCAGTATTCTGTGGTATTTCAGGTTCTACAAGTACTATATTTAGTGGCATATATACCTCTCCCTTTTAGAAATTCAATGCATATTTTTCAATTGCATTTGCAACCCCATCTTCATTATTAGTATCGGTAATAGTATGGGCAATTCTTTTTAAAATATCTTCTCCATTTTCCATGGCTACAGCCAATCCTGCAATTTTAAACATGGAAATATCGTTTTCATTATCCCCTATAACCATTATTTCAGATTTGTCTATATTTAACCTTTCAATTAAGTATTCTAATCCTTTACCCTTAGATACTCCTTCTTTCATCACTTCTATATTGTTATACCAGGAGCTGGAAGTGCTAATCCCCTCTATATTATTTAACTTTTTCCTAAAATCTAAAAGCTTATCCCTATTGTTTTCTATAAAAATAAATTTATAAACCTTAGGCTTTTTTTCATCCAATACTTCTAAAGGGCTTTCTAGAATTTCTATGTTTATTTTATTCTCTTTTAATTCACCTTCAAAATAACCATATAACCTTAATAGCTCCTCATTTGGCTCCCTAGTATAAAAGGTGTCCTTGTCATAAAAATGGTAGTATATACCATATTCTTCTGCCAGTTCTATAACTTTTTTGCAGGATTCAATCCCTATAGGGTTTTCATAGATTATATCTTGTCCATTTCCAGAAGAGATTATGGCTCCATTACAGGCTATTATAGGGCTACTTAATTCCATAGATTCCCAATATTGTAAAGCAGATTTCAATATCCTTCCAGTAGCTAATACAATATGTATACCCTTATTAATAGCTTTAAATATAATTTCCCTATTTTTTTTAGATATCTGGTTATTACTATTTAGCAATGTTCCATCCATATCTATAGCTATTAGTTTATATTTCATGGATCTTTCCTCCTCTAAATTTGCCAAGTTAAATATATCACAAAAATTAAAGTAGTCAACAAAAATTTATTTTGTTGACTATTATTATCCTTCCCTGGCAGTTCTCCACTGTTCCCTTGCCATATTTTCTAACATGGGATTGGAATTAATACCTGGATTGGATAGGACGCTATTAAACCATTTTAAGGATTCTTCCCTTTCTCCTATCCTTCTGCTAATTTCACCTATTAGATACCCTAGCCTCAATTCATCCATATTTGTATCCATTAAAGATTCATTATAATAACCTGCCTCATAAAGGTCTTTTGTTATTTTTAAAAATCGTAATTCTTCATCTCCATTCCCCTTAATCCTATACAGCCAAGCTAGGTTTAAACACAATGAACCTAATTCTATTTTTTTATATCCTAAGAGCTGACCAATATAAATAGCCAGCTTATAGGATTCTATTGCCTCATCTATAGTCCTTACTCCGCCATAGTCCCTTTTATTCCACTTGGAAGTAATTTCTTTATATACTATTTCCTTCTCCCTTTTTCCTACCTTGTCAAATCTATTCTCTGGGGCAGCATAACCACAGTTTGGGCAGACGAATATGCTGTATTTTAAAGGATTTTCCCCTTCATAATGGGAGAGGAAGTCCTCATCCCTTTTGATTAGTTTCAGTTTTGAACTTCTAACCTTTTTTGTGATAAATTTTATAGTGCATATGGGACAGGTTACCTTCTTGTCATATAAAAGTCCTATATCCGTCAATTTCAATATCCTCCTTGTGTTAATCCTCTGTATTATCCTCTTCTATAAGATCATCTATAAAGTCTGTATTATCTAAATTATCTGCATTATCTTCATTAGTATTAGTATCATCCACCTTTACATCATTATCTTGATTTGATGAAGTAGGCTCTGCAGGCTCTTCCCCTATTTTATAAATAAAGTTTCTAGGTTTATAGTAATCCTTTGTAATCAATTCCCTACTTACGGTTTTGCCATTCTTTATTATAGATTTATAGGTATAAACCCTATAACCGGTTCTACCCTGCTGCACCAAAACCTTTTCTCCAGGTTTCAGATTCTTGTCCAATATGGTCTCCTCTTTAGCTTGAATCACTTCCACAACCTGTGGTTCGATCTTTACAGTATAATCTTTTGCATTCTTATCCCCATATATATAGAAATAGAGTCTGTCCCCAATTATCTTAGAATCTATATATATTGGAAAATCAAAATCATTTCTAAACTTTAAGTCTAAAAAACCATAGGCAACAGCTGCATCCTGTCCAAGGTTTACATAAGTAGATGGAATTGAATGGGGTGATCTTTCCAAAATAGTTACATCTGCCAATAGCAGGGCATTATAAAGGGTTGTAGAGGTTTGACAAACACCACCACCTACATCGGGAGTAAATTCTCCAGCTATTATTACAATGGCTTCCTGATATCCATACTTTTTTTCCCTGGGTCCAGTGGTTTCGTTAAAAGACATGGATTCCCCCGGCATTAAAAGGGTTCCCTTTATTGCCTGGGAAGATAATCTTATATTTTCAATCCTACTTTTACTACTACCTTTAAAGGAAGTGGAAAACTCTCCAATAACCCCATTAATCCTGCTTAGCAGATCCTTTGTTACCTTTGGTATTATGTGTTCCACAGGGATTTCAATATCTTCCAATGTATGGATGTTATCATTTATTAATTTTGTTAGTTCTTCTTTATCAACAACCTTGCCTACTACCTCTGCAGTAACCTTAATATTGCCATTATTAAAATGAAACTCTGCATCCTTGGCTGCTATATCTATATCTTCTGCAATCCTATCTACCAGTTGATTTACCTTCTCCCTATTATAATTTGAATCCAGTTCAATATTGATGCCTTCCTGCCTAACCTTAATTATATCTTTAATCCTTTTTACAATACTACCTTCCCTACCAATAGAATAGGCTTCATCTATGGCTTTATTATAGTCATAATGAAAGCCCAATTCCTTTAAACCTACATTATATACCTGATCATAATAATTAAGAGTCATGCCCTTGCCATCCAGTTCTGCTTCCTTCTTCTCTTTTATAAATTTTAGGGCTTCTTCTTTAGTCATGAATGAAATGTCCAATCCATCCACCTTTACCCCTTGGTATATAAGGTCTGTATTTAGCACTTTAGAATAACCTACAACTCCTAAACTTATAATTGCGACAAATAAAATAGTAAATAATACTAGGAAAACTTTTTTCTTTTTGCTAGCCTCTTTCATCTCTGCCTCCATAAATTTAAATTTTATATTTACTATAATATATGTGGTTCAGCTCTCTTTATTTTCCAAAAATTCATATGATACGTAAATAGAATTAGGTACAATTAAAATCTACCATCTTTTGTAATAGAATGCAATCTATTTAATATTAAAAATTTTTGTTTGCTTTATTTATTATACTCCTCTTTATAATAAAGACAATAATCTGTCAATGGGCATTTTTCACATAGAGGCCTTCTGGCTTTACAGATTCTCCGCCCATGAAATATCAATAGGTGGTGAGCCTTTGACCATAGGCCCTTATCTATATTTTCCATTAAATCCTTTTCTGTATCTAATACATTGTCACTATCTGCCAAGCCTATCCTATTGGATACCCTAAAAACATGGGTATCAACAGCTATTGCAGGTTTAGAAAAGGCGTTGCTTAGAACCACATTGGCAGTTTTTCTACCAACCCCTGGCAGGGTCATAAGTTCTTCCAAGGTGCTAGGCACTTTGCCATCAAACTTTTCAATTAGTAGACGGCAGGTGGACAATATATTTTTACTTTTAGTCTTATAAAAACCACAACTCCTTATCTTCTCCCCTAATTCCTCCTCCGTCAATTTTAAATAGTCCTCTGGAGTTTTATAATGTTTAAATAATTTTTTAGTAGTCTTATTTACCTGAACATCAGTACACTGGGCAGATAAAATAGTTGCAATCAACAGTTCAAAAGGATTGGAATAGTTTAATTCCGATTTAGCATCTGGATACAAATCCAGTAAAATATCTATTACCTTTTTTATTTCTTCCTTGGTTAACATTTTTTTCATACTATCACCTATAGAATTTCTATATTATAATCTATTATCTCAACCCTGCTATCCCTGTCTATAAACCTTATTACCTTGGAAATAATCTGGTTAGCGTGGGCTGTATTGTTGGTTACACAAGCAAATCCAATTACTGAAGTTTTCCAGCTATCATTTAACTCTATTTCTGCAATGGATACATTGAATCTAGATTGGATTTTGCCTATTATGCTCTTTATAATGTGTCTTTTTTCCTTTAATGAGTTGGATTCATATATCATCAATTTTAAAGAACAGATACCAACTATCATAAAATCACCCTAACAATATAAGATGTTACCCATATTAGCATTATTAAATCAATAAAAAAGAGGACTGGGTCCTCTTTTTATTTCAATATATTCATTTCCTTACCTACTTCTTCAAATATTTCCACAGCCCTATCCAATTGCTCCTTAGTATGGCCAGCTGTTACCATACATCTGACCCTACCAGTTCCCCTAGGTACAGTTGGGAATACTATTGCTGATACAAATACACCCTTATCCAATAATCTTCTACTAAATTCCATGGCCTTTGCTTCTTCCCCTATTATAACTGGTGTAATAGGTGTTTCGCTATTGCCTGTATTAAATCCTAATGTACCAAGTTTTTCTTTAAAGTATCTTGCATTATCCCATAACCTGCCGGTATATTCAGTTGATTCCATTAGCATCCTTATAGCTTCCATAATAGCCCCTACCGCTGCAGGAGGTAGAGAAGTACTAAACAATACTGGTCTAGCTCTGTGGTTTAGCCATTCGTACATGGTCTTGGAGCCAGCCACATATCCTCCTATTACCCCTATTGCCTTTGATAGGGTTCCAATGGTAAAGTCAACCCTTCCATGTAATCCAAAATGGTCTACCGTTCCCCTACCACTTTCACCCAAAACTCCTGATCCATGGGCATCATCTACATAGGTCATGGCTTCATACTTTTCGGCCAATTCTACTATTTCTGGTAGTTTTGCAATATCCCCATCCATACTAAATACTCCATCGGTTATTATAAGTACATTTTTATATTTATGCCTGTTTTCCTTTAGTATTTGTTCTAAATGATCTATATCGGAATGCTTGAATATGATCCTGTCTGCCTTGCTAAGCCTTGCACCATCTATTATTGAAGCATGGTTTAATTCATCGGATATTATAAGATCTCCTGCTTCTGTTATTGCTTGAATGGTTCCAGCATTGCAATTGAAGCCTGATTGGTATATAAAGACTGCTTCTTCCCTTTTAAACTCGGCTAATAGCTCTTCTAATTCTTCATGAATAGACATATTTCCAACGATAGTCCTAACGGCTCCAGCCCCTGCACCATATTTTTCTACCGCTTCTATAGCTGCCTTTTTAAGCCTTGGGTGGTTGGCAAATCCAAGATAATTGTTGGAGGAAAGGTTTATTACCCTTTTGCCATTTAGGATTATCTCAGCTTCATTTGGACCTTCTAATACGGGTAACTTCCTATACACCCCATCCTTTTTAAGCTCTTCAATTTTTTCTTTTAAATAATTCAATTCATGAACATTAGCCACCGTATACCCCTCCAGTTTAATAAATTTAGGTTCCTGAACAAATATAGTATAACACAGATTTAATCCTTGTGTATGTCTTTGTTAAAAAAATAATCAATAATATTTTCCATCTCCAATCTTACTTTACTGTCCCTTTCATGTTCCAGTATTTCCCTTATTGCTTTATTCCCATACTCAGGGTCAATCTTTAGAATGGCCCAGGCTGCATATTCCCTAATCATAGGGCTTTCATCCTTTAGTAGGGGCTTTAATAAGCTTAAATTTTTCCTATCCTTCATATTTCCTAGAGCTATAAGTCCATTTCTCTTTAGAATTGTCTTCCCCCTCCAAGCCCCTGCCATAGAACCATATCTTTCTTTGAACTTCCTATTGGATATGGTTAGAAGCTCCTCTATATCCATATAGCCCTTTGTATCCAAGGGCAAAAATTCTTCATGGTTGGGTTTAATTACCTTCTTATTCTTAGGGCATACCAGCTGACAGGTATCACAGCCATATATTTTAATCCCCATCTTGTCTCTCAATTCATAGGGGATCTTCTCCTTAGTTTGGGTCAGATAGGATATACATTTCTTTGGATTAAATTTAAAGGCTCCCTCCAATGCTCCAGTGGGGCAGGCCTTAATACACAGATTACAATCTCCACATTTACTTTCCATTGGATTAGTGCTTACCCTTAATTCCAAATCCGCCAGTATATAGCCTAGGAATATAAAGGAACCGTATTCATCATTTATTATGGAACAGTTTTTACCATAATATCCTATTCCAGATTTATAAGCTATTTCTCTATCAACCAATAGGCCTGTATCTACAAAATATTTGTAATTAAAATCCACAAGCTTCTTTATCTCATCTATTATCTTTTCCATCCTGTTTTTTAAAACTATGTGATAATCCAAACCCCATGAGGATTTAGATAATCTACCCTTTAATCTATAGTCTGGCCTTTTACTAAATATATTATTATAGGATACTCCTATGGAGATAATGGTTTTGCAATCAGGAAATATGAGCTTTGGGTCAGTTCTTTTTTCAATATCCCATTCTTCAAATTCCGTCTGCCTCTCTTCCTTTTGCCTTTTTATTAAATATTCCTTTATTCGGTATAAAGGCTTACAATCTGTAAAACCAATTATGTCTATATTTAATTCCTTAGATTTATCTATTATATACTCTTTTAAATTCACAAATTACCACCTATTCAAAATTAAATTGACAAATTCCCCCTCTACTTATTATACCACTATTAAAACCAATATACTATAATTTGAAAATTGGTAGATAGTGTCAAGTTACTGTAGGAAAAAATAATTAGTATTATCCCCAGTTTGATGGAGTATGCTAAAATACTTAATTTAATATACTTATTACAATATGTTTTTTTGGTATAACAAATAAACAATAATATTTTTTAAAACATC
>JAAYEM010000100.1 GCA_012728725.1 Tissierellia bacterium
GATGTTTTAAAAAATATTATTGTTTATTTGTTATACCAAAAAAACATATTGTAATAAGTATATTAAATTAAGTATTTTAGCATACTCCATCAAACTGGGGATAATACTAATTATTTTTTCCTACAGTAACTTGACACTATCATTTTTCAACTTAGTATTGATATATGTCTATTATAAAGCTATCATAGATATTATGGTGAATTGTTAAATTATATTTACTTAATTTGATCCAGGTGGTAGATTTATGGTGAATGTTAAGGAGCTTTTTGCTCCTAAAGACTTAACTGAAGGTACACCTTGGAAGAGGATTATTGAATTTGCTATTCCCATGCTGATTGGAAACATAGCTCAGCAATTCTATAATACAGCAGACTCCATTATAGTAGGCAGGTATGTGGGAGATAATGCCCTAGCTGCTGTTGGGAGTGCATCTCCCATACTCCATTTGTTACTTGTACTATTTGTAGGCATTTCTGTAGGGGCCAGCATTATGGTATCCCAATACTTTGGAGCCAAGGATAGGGAGAACCTATCCCGAACCATTGGAATATGTATGACCCTTACTGGAATTGCATCGGTAATCATTATGATTATAGGTCCAATTATAACCTATCCCTTACTAGGTTTACTAAATACACCAGCCAGCATAATTGACTGGTGTGCAGACTATCTAATTATATTTTTTGTAGGGATTGCCGGTTTTTCATATTATAATATTTTAGCTGGAATCCTTCGTGGCCTTGGGGATTCCTTTTCAGCCCTGGTATTTTTGCTTATTTCTACTTTTTTAAATATAATCCTTGATATTTGGTTTGTGGCAGGATTTAACATGGGGGTTCCAGGTGTGGCTTTAGCAACGGTTATAGCCCAAGGAATATCTGGAATACTGTCTCTTTTGAAATTATTAAAGATGAATAGCCATTTTGATTTGAATTGGAAGATGTTAAAACTGGATAAAAAACTTTCCCTTAGGCTTATAAAGCTAGGCCTACCCTCTGGATTAACCCAGGCAATTTTTTCCATGGCCATGATAATTGTTCAGTCCTTAACCAATACCTTTGGTGAGCTGGTAATAGCTAGTAATGTAATAATTATGCGGGTAGACGGGTTTGCCATGATGCCCAACTTTTCCTTTGGAACTGCTATGACTACCTATACTGGACAAAATATTGGGGCAGGGAGAATAGATAGGGTTGAAAAAGGTGCTAAAGATGGTACCCTGATGGCCGCTGGAATATCTGCTGTTATAACCCTACTTATATTAACCTTTGGCAAATATCTTGTAGCAATATTTACTAGCACCGCTGAATTAATCGACTTTAGTGTAGGTATGATGCGAATTCTTGCAGTAGGTTATATAGCAATGGCTGTAACCCAATGTTTATCCGGGGTTATGAGGGGTGCAGGTGATACAATAACACCTATGTGGATTTCAATTATAACTACCGTATTAATCCGTATTCCTGTAGCTTATGGTATTGCATATTTAACCAGAAGTGAAGCCTATCCTACTGGAAGGCCTGAATCCATATTTTTCTCCCTATTATTGGCTTGGACCTTAGGTGCAATAATCACTACCCTTTTCTACAAAAAAGGCCATTGGCGCAAAAAAGCCTTTGCAAAAAAATAAGGGACGAGGGGTACTGGTATGTATGCCCCTCGCCTATCCTATTCTCTATTGTTTTTATATATTTCATTTAATTGATCAATTATCTTTACTGAAATGTCAGATTTGCTTTTTTCAACTTCTACCTCCATCACCTTATGTTCAACTTCTTTATTTTCTTTTGTAGGCTTAGCCTTTTCTTCAGCTTCAGCATTTTCTCTATCCATTTCATCATTAGACGGTTCCATCCAATTGATTCTAATAGGATATTCCCTTCTACCCTTACCCATCATTATTATCCAACTCCTCACTAATTAAAGTTATTTTTTTAAACAATTTATAGATGCTGTCCCTATCAAAACCACAAACATCTATTAAATGGGAGGTAATTTCCTCAGGACTACTCTTCCTATAAAAATCATCATTTTTTGCTATATCTTCCAGTACCTTCTCGTATAATATCTTTTCATCCCTGGTAAGGTATTTGTCTATCCTTCTTTTTGGAACATCTGATCTATTCATTTAATCACCTCAATCTTCTTTGCATATTCCAAATATTTTAATCCCCGGCTCTAGCTCTACCATTTCATAATTCCTATTATTTATAGTAATCCTATTATCTTCACCCATTTTAATTTCCAAATCTAACCCTTCTATATTTAATTTTTCTATATAATATGGATCTATAACTATAAAAATTGAGTTTAGCTGTACTGGAGAAATATTATTATTACTTGTTAAATTAGCTTGATTAGAGGCATTTATCATAAAGTTATATATGTAAATCATAATCTAATACTTCAGATAAAAAATCCTCCGGCCTATTAATACCCACTCAAATCCCTCCATATGAAAATCCTAAAATTTTAATCGCTTTCTGTTACCTTCTTATCAGAATATATACGTATATTCCTCTCATCCATCGATTCCCCATCCAGTCCATTAATGGATAAATTTCCTTCCCTATCTATTATAAAAGAAAGGGGAATAGCCTCCTTTTTATTTAAAATGTTCAAATACTCCAATCCTAAAATCACTACAAAATTATATTGAGATAGATTTGTACCTTTACATTTATTTGTATTTGCCTGGTTTGAAAGGTTAAGCAATATTGAATGTCTTACCTTTTCCAAATACATCACCTCATATAGTCAACCATAATCTTTTTCACAGCCTGATTCTTCTCCTCTTTACTCAAACTGTCATCATGTCTGAGTAGATACAAGTTTTCCAACAGTTGGGCAGGATTTTTCTGCTTTTTAATGTATAAGGATATTTCCACATCCTTTGTTTTTATTTTTTTTATATGGGAATCTATATTAATTTCACTTGCTGATACCTTCCTATTTCCCTCTCCCTTATTATCCAAAAAAATACCCCCTTTAGAATTTAACAGTTGTAATCTCCTTCCTATCAGGTCCTATTTCCTCTTTAATAGTAACCATCTCACCCTTTTTAGCCTTTTTGCTCTCCTCAATAATTCTTTGGGTTTCTTCCCCGGTGCTTAATCTATTATGGTGCTCCACATCAACGCTTATATTCTTGTATTTGCTTTTACTTTCATCATATAGTTCTCCGTCTATATAGACACTGCCATCCAAGTCAATTCTAAGTTCCTTTGGCAGCTCTTCCCTATGTCTATTTAATTTAATTTTTATCCATTCATTGCCTTTCTTCATATTATCAGCCATATCTACTCCTCCCTAATCCAGATTTATATTAACGGTAGTTGAATTTTGAGTAACTACACTATAAGCAGAAAGGAGCATATTAGATTGTTGATTTGTATTTATCTGATTTGCAATTTTGGCTCCCATGTAGGTATTTTCTCTTCCTTTAGGCAATTTGCTTTGAATATCCTTGGACATAGACCTACCCCCATCCTTTTTTTCTATTACATATTATGAAATTGTGATAAAATGGTTCCCAATACAAAAGAACTGCCCCAAAGAAACCAACTTTGAGGCAGCCCCTTTTATATTAACTATCTTACCTTCTCTAGCATTGACTTCAATATTTCTATTCCCTGTAACCTATTAGCTTTCCTGATGTTTGGACGTTGAAATACTGATAGTATTTCAGCAGCATCTGGTTGCTTTGCTGGTATATCAGATTCTATCCCAATTCCCTTTATGGGAAGGGGGATGTTTAAAGGATTAAAATCTTTCTGATTTAGCTTCAATCCGTCCTTGGAGAACCCTATCTTCAATATTATCGCTCCTTTCTACTTTGATAAGCCATCTATTATAAAGGCAGTTAGCTATAATCCCCTTAGAAGTCTATAAAATCATCGTCAGATTGTAGTGTTAGACCAAATTGTGCTTCGATTACGCTGGCTACTTGAGCTGCAATTATTGTTAATATTTGTAGTTGAACTTGGGTTACAGATTTTTGGTTTACTACGGATGCAAATATTCTATCTGCCATTCCTTTCCCTCCTCTCTTTCTGGTCAGTACATACTATGCATGTACAAAAAAGGGTTACATAGCTTGTAATATTTTTTTTTAATTTGTAAAGAATATTTAATGAATTTATTTTTCCATACAAGTATTTAATAGGTGACTTATTATGGGGACTAATAAAGAGATGGTTGAAATATGGGGAGATATAGTGGAGATTCGGCATCTATTGATATCTATGGCTATTTCCAATATAAGCACAATAGGGGGCCTATTATTGGCCCCATCTAACAATGAAGGAAAACAATTATTTTTCGGCCTTATGGGATCCCTAATAGGCTTTGTAATTTCCGCCCTTTTTATCAAACCTAAAAGGATTGTAATATCAAAAGAGGGATAGGAGAAAGAGGCCTATGAATATTATTCTTTTCATCCAGATGGTCTTAGCAGCTATAGGGGCTGTTTTTATATACACCTTAATAGGTTTTATACCTGGTACCGATGAAACATCGGTCCTAATGCCCATAACCCTATCAGTAGTATTAGCTGGCATACCACCAATAATAGTATTGACATTTTTTATTGCAGCAATTGTAACCCTAAATTTGACCAACGCCATCCCCACCGCCCTGGTAGGCCTCCCTGGCGGGGTAATGTCCAGTCCCATGATGGAATTCTCCTTATTTTTGAAAGATAAGGGATTATCACCACTAGTTATAAAGAAGATGGCAGCTGGATCCTTAATTGGGGTCCTTGTATCCCTTCCTACATCTCTGCTGCTAGCCAATTTCCTATCCTCCTATTCTGAGAGGATAAGTACATACGCTCCTTTATTGTTCTTAATAGGAAGCATATTTCTAGCCTTGATGGGTAGGAATAAAATTCTATCTCTACTAAGCATTCTGCCTTTATCCCTCTTGTTCATGGGATTAAGGTACTTATACTGGGGAATTGGGATAGTGCCAGAAGGGACTAATGTTACTGTATCCTTCTTTTTGGGTATTACCATTGGCCCCTTAGTCCTTTCCTTGCTTTCACTATTAAATAAGACAAAGGGCCAATCTATGATAAGAAATGAAATTAAAAAAATTATAATTCCAAAATATATTATGGTTGATACTTTAAACCCCTTTAAAATAATGACCAGGGAAGAAATTAAAAGGGCTTGTATGGCTGCATTAATTGTAAATTTTTTATTTGTACTCAGCCCTGTAGGCTTGACCATCCTCTTTGGGGAGTTGGCAGCAAATAGGGTTCAAGACCCTATAGATAGGGCAAATACAGCCATTGCAACCATGGCCTCCTTGACCCAGTCTACCTATCTGTCTGGAATAATTATTCCTTTAATAGCCATAGGGATCCCCTTGTCTCCCATAGCCATCGGTCCAGGAGCTGCCCTATTTAACGCTCCACCTGTTTTTACAATTAATAATAATTTACACCATATATTGGATAAAAAGGAATTGATTATAGGGATTATTACTGGAGCAGTATTGGCCATAGGAACAACATATTTTGTTGCCAGTAAATTTGCCACAAATATCTCAACCTTTGTGTTAAAGCGGATCCCCCATGAGGCAGTTCTTAGCCTGTTTATTTCATTCATCCTCCTCCTTGCCTATTTGGATGCAGGCCTAATCAATATTTTCGGAGTACTATTAATCGGTATTACTTCAGGTACATTAAATAAAATGGGGGTAAGCTATGGAGTCCAGTTTATGACCCTATATGCAGCCCCTTGGATCCTTGAAAAATTTCCTTATTAAATATACATAAGGAGGGGAATATGGATAAAAGGACTTCTACAGGTACTGCAATTGGGAAAATAATACTGATTGGAGAACATGCTGTTGTATATGGGGAGCCAGCTATAGCCCTTCCCTTTCCTGCCACAAAAATAAAGACTACCATATATGAAAGAAAGGGCCCTGTTCTTTTAAATTGCCTTTTCCATCAAGGTTTGTTGACTGATGCTCCAAAAAAACTATTTGGCCTAATATCCACTATTGAGAAAATTGTGGAAAGTATTGGTAAAAGACTGTATGACTTCTCCATTGATATTGAAAGCTCTATCCCTCCAGAGAGGGGAATGGGTTCTAGTGCTGCAGTGGCAGTAGCTACCCTTCGGGCCCTATATGACTATTTTCAAATTCCTTTGACAAGGGAGGATCTAGTAAGCTGGTCTAATATATCGGAAAAAATTGTCCATGGAAATCCCAGCGGTATAGATGCAGCCATTATAATAGATGAAAAACCCCTTTACTATATTAAGGGAAGTCCCCCTGTCCCCTTAGATTTTAAATTAGATGCCTATTTAATCCTAGGGGACACTGGAGAAGCTAGTCAAACCAAGACCACTGTAGCCCATGTGAAAAGATTAATGGATACTGATCCGGAAAAATATGGACCATTATTAAAAAAACTAGGCCTTTTAACGGAAAGGACAAAAATATCCATTGAAAATAGGAATCCTAAAAATCTTGGTCAAATTATGTCCAATGCCCACCATATACTAGATCAACTAGGGGTTAGCAATAAAATCCTTAATAAGCTTGTTACTGTAGCGATAGAAAATGGAGCCCTAGGTGGAAAGCTAACCGGTGGCGGTGGTGGAGGTTGTATGATAGCCTTAGCTTCTAGTGAAAAAGAGGCCAATTTAATATCTAATAACTTATTATCCAATGGAGCCAAAAATACTTGGATTTATAATATGGGGGTTGGATTCCATGGTAGGTAGAGGCAAGGCAAGGGCCTATGGAAATATTGCCTTGATAAAGTATTGGGGAAAGAGGGATGAAGAATTGATCCTCCCTATGAATAGCAGCCTTTCCCTTACCATCGATTGTTTTTATACTGAAACGGAAGTCATATTTGATGATAGGCTTGATAGGGACTTCCTATATATAAATGGAGAAATTGAGGACCCGACTACTACCAAACGGGTAAGTAAGTTTTTAGATCTATTCCGTAGGGCTAAAGGGATTAGTACCCCTGCCCTGGTCAAAAGCATCAACCATGTCCCTACTGGGGCAGGACTTGCTTCCTCAGCCTCAGCCTTTGCAGCCCTGGCAGCTGCTGCCAATATTGCCACTGGATTAAATCTTAACCATAGGGAGCTGTCAATATATGCAAGGAAGGGTTCAGGCAGTGCAAGTAGAAGTATTTATGGAGGATTTGTAGAATGGCAAAAGGGTACAGGGGATCAGGACTCCTATGCCATCCCAATAGA
>JAAYEM010000101.1 GCA_012728725.1 Tissierellia bacterium
GATATAAAGCATATGGACAGCAAGGCCCATAAGGAGTGGGTCGGGATAGGCAATACCACCATCCTGGAGAATATAAAAAAGGTGGATGATTCCAAGTATCCTTTGAAAATATATATAAGGATTCCCATTATACCGGGAATAAATGATAATGAATACAACCTAACTGCCACAGCCAGCTTCTGCAGGGATTTGAAAAGGGTTGACCGGATAGAACTCCTCCCCTATCACCGTTTAGGGATAGGCACCTATGAAAAGCTGGGGAGGGAATATGAATTAAAGGACCTAGCCTCCCCATCAAGGGAGTATATAGTGGAGAAGGTCAATTTCATGTCCCAACTACTTTCTCATATTGAAGTGAAGGCTGGGGGAGGGTATTAGTATAAATTATAAAATAAAACATAGGATTAAAGGAAATTTTAAATGTTATAGGAAAAAAGCCATAATTATTTCAAAATTGTATTAGGTAGTTGTGGCTTTTTTGTATTAATAAATATTAAAACAAAAAGAAGGGAGATAATTATGAACAGGTCTAAAAGGTTAGTTGTAATTTTGGTAATTGCAGCTATAATACTGTCCTTTGGAATAATTGCTTTGGGTAAAAAAACGGACATTTCCAATCACTGGGCAAAGAAAGAGATCCAATATCTACTAGAGAAAAATATAGTATCAGGTTACCCAGATGGAAGCTTTAGACCGGATGAGAGTATTACAAGGGCTGAATTTATTAAGATAATAAACAATGTGTTTGGATACTCAGACATTGGGGAAGTCCAATTCAGTGATGTAAAGGAGAAAGACTGGTTTTATGATGAAATAGGTAAGGCAGTGGCAGCAGGCTATATAGGTGGGTATAGTGATGGCACCATGAAACCAAACAACCCAATTACCCGTCAAGAAGTATCCAAGATAATAGGGTTAGTCCTTGGTTTAGATGAAAATAAGTCAAGATCAGCTGATGAATTTGCAGACAGTTCTCAGATAGATAACTGGGCAAAGGGGTATGTAAGTATCCTCAAGGATAAAGGCTACATATCAGGATATCCAGATGGAACATTTAGACCAAGAAATCCTATAACAAGGGCAGAAGCCGTAAAGGTTATTATCAATGCCAGTGGAAATATAATAGGTATTCCAGAGGATTATTCACAAGGTGAAGCTGAAATAGTGGAAAAAGAAGGGGATGCTGAATTTGAATATGTAAGAGATCATCTTATATCACTTCCAGAAGCAGGAAGCTATGATGAAGAAAAAGCCCAGGAGATGATAGACAGAATAATGGGCATTGATATTAGAATATTAGCAAAGTGGCTAAGTTATGGTGGAGAAATGAGATTGATTAACAATAATATTACTGATGAACCAGAGTTTGAGTATTTGAAAGGAGAAGTGCCTAGAGGCTGGGAAGGAACTGGTTATACCTGGGATGATGTACCAGGTATTGGAGGTCCTAGATTGGTATTAGCTAGAATCGGTTATTCAGAATATGGTATGGGCCATAGTTCCATCTGTTTAGAGCTACACGAACTTGCTCATGGCCTTGATTTAGGTGTATTTGGAGCTATTAGTAGCACCCATGAATTTAAAGCACTTCAGGAAAAGGAAAAAGAGAGTATCTTTGGCGATCATGTAAATTCCTATTATTTTGACTATCCTGACGAATACTTTGCTGAAACATTTGCTTATTATTATAAGAGTGAAGAAAGCCGTAAGATATTACAAGAAAAAGCACCAGAAACTTATGAATTCATAAGGACTTTGGGTGATAGAATAGAATGATTATACAAATTACTTTGTGACCCAATCTATCAGTAACCAATACAAATATCAACACACCCCGTGGGAAAGGAAACAATTAAGCTCTCTCACGGGGCTAACAATATATAGAAAGGATGATCTATTATGGCGTAATTAAGGTTGCAGACTTTTATTATGGTGCGGTATTGTCTGTGTTATTTAATAATAGCAATAGCAAGATTTCTGCTGCTTTAATTGAAAGTGATGATAACCGACACTTTCTTTTCTATGGAAAACCTCCTCCAAATCAACCCCTCCCCCTTCATTTTCCTTTGTACAAAAGCTCCCATCTGATATAATAGTGACTATGGAATTTTTAACTAATCAGAAAAGGAGGACTAATATGAAGAAGGAATTGAAAGGTTTTATTATTGGAGTAATTGTAACCATTCTATTTACCAGCACTGTTGCCTTGGCAGGAGGGGGTTGGGAAAAAATTGAGGTAATGTTCAACTATGTCAACCTTAAGGTAAATGGAAAGCCTGTAAAAGCCGACAATATCC
>JAAYEM010000108.1 GCA_012728725.1 Tissierellia bacterium
CATCCAATGATTTACTGGTATTTTGAATAAATTTGGATATATCTCTGCTATTTAACATCAAATCTTCTATATTATCCTTAATATCTTTAGTGATTTTTTCAATAATTTGGTGTATAATTGTATTCATAAGAATAGCCTCCCTTATGTTATGTTGTTGTTTAGCATACTTCCATCATAACATATGGGGCTATTCTTTTTTGTATTTTTTCCTACAATTATTTTACACTAACTTATTTCATTTTTGATTTTTTCAATACATTAGCCATCTTATCCCAACTTTCTCAGAATCCTTTCTTTAACCCAAAAGCACTAATCATATTTTGTGAAGGGCTTGTCTGCCATCCTTTATCCTAATCATTAATATGGTGCCTTAGTATTTGTAAAACAAAAACCAAGCCATAAATTAGGCTTGGCATTCCATCAAGGATAAATGGAAAGATTTATTTATCCTCCAGGTCTTTATCTTCTTTTGATGATTTTTCTTTAGATATTTTATGGCAAACCTCACTAGGGGCCTGGCAAGGCTCACATGCTTTTTCTATATTGTTTATTATATGGTTGTCTATGCCCCTGTCATCAATATTCTCTGGAATGTTGCATACCAGTTTATTGTCCATTACAAGATTTAGGACAGAAGTTTGACCAAGTAATATTCCTATATCTCCATTGAAGGCTATTTCATTATTTACAAACATATTGAATAGGCCATTATTCTCTATGCCTTCTCTACGGTTGCATACTATATTGTTGTCACCTACAAAATGATTAAAATATTCATTAAAAATTTGGTAAGTGCCTAGTTTAGTTCCCCTTATCAGATTTCCAATAGCCAGAGAAGAATTTCCTTCATTTATTATTACCCCCTGGCCATTATCTATCAAAATATTGTCTAGTAAAAGATTGTTGCTGCCGTATATCTCCATGCCATTGTTCCTATTTCCTATGGCTAGATTGGATATAAAGGCATTATCGCTGTCGGGACCTAAAAAGGCTTCATAGCCATCCCCATAACATCCTCTGGCTACATTGTCTATAACCCAGTTGTTGGTGCTGCCTTCAATTAATAATACTCCATCGTAACAATTTTCAATTTCATTTTTCCAGATTAAATTGCCCCTGGAGCTCATTAATTCTATTCCATTTTCTATCATGTTCGTGATCTTATTATTTACTATTCTATGGCTGCCTCCAAATTCTACTGCTATGCCACTGGCCCTATAATGCCTTATGGTAATGCCTTCTATCATTACTCCAATCACATCTGGCAGTAAAAAGGCATCCATTAGAAGGCTTCTACCATCGAATATGACCCCTGGACCTTTAGCTACAATTCGGATATGGTTTTTCAAAACGGCTACCGATTGAAAATATATGCCTTCCTCTAAAAGGAGCACATCTCCTTCAGCTACACTATCAGAATTTATTAAAGCAGTAATGTCAGTAAGAGGGGTTACATTGATTACTGCCATATATTCACTTCCCTTCTCTACTAATTTATAGGCTTGTTCATTAATAATATATTCTCTAAATTCCAATGTGTGATAAGCCTTTAATAGATTAGGGAAGTTATATTAGAAAGCTAATAAGCCAGGCCTGTTGTCTCCCCATAAGGATGGTTACTCTATACCAAGAGAGCTTCCCAATCAGCCTCCTTAAAGCCCACCAGGACAAAGTCCTCACCAACAAGAAGGGGCCGCTTTACCAGCATTCCATCAGATGCCAAAAGCCTATACTGTTCATCCTCACTCATGGTGGGGAGCTTATCCTTCAATTTCAGCTCCCTATACAGCTTCCCACTGGTATTGAATAATTTCTTCAAGGGCAGATTGCTCTTTTTATGCCATTCCTTTAGTTCCTCATAAGTAGGATTGTTTTCTTTAATATCCCTTTCTTCAAAGGCTATTCCCTTTTCCTTAAGCCATATCCTGGCTTTTCGGCAGGTAGTTCATCTTGAATAACATACAAATATCATAATATGCCTCCATTCTTTTTTACATTATAATACCACTGGAGGAAAAATACTTCAAACCTTATGCAATATAATATTTTTGGTAGATCAATTATTTTGTATATTCTAGCACTGAATCCCTAAGGACTCCAATTTCATCGTAATACCAAAGGGTTCGGGGATTTACAGGGTGGGCAAGGTTTTTCTATATTTCTATTAGGTTGTTATCCATGCCATTATCGGCTATATTATCTGGAATATTACATACCAGCTTATTATCTTTTATTAGATTTCCTGCAGAACTTGTAGTAAGTTCCATTCCAAAGTCTGTATTATGTGATATTTGGTTATTTAGGAATATCCCAAATTGGCCAAGAATATCCATACCCTTTTCACGATTACATACCATGTGGTTTTCTCCTGCAAAATAATTCCTGTATCCATCAACGATAGTGAGGGTGCCAAATTTAATATCTTCTGACAGATTTCCAATGGCCAAGTAATCCCTTCCTTCATCTATTAATATTCCAAAGGGATTGTCTATTGATATATTATCCAATAACAAATTGTTGCTGCCAAAGAGTTCAAATCCATCACTTTTATGGCCTATGGATATATTAGATATGAAGGCATTGTTATTATCTAATCCAAAAAGCTTTCAAATCCATCATCAAAACATTGTTTAGCAATATTTGCTATAAGCCAATTATTTGTGCTGCCTAGGGTCAATAATACTCCATTGAAACATTTACATATTTGATTTTTCCAAACTAGATTTCCACTAGGGCCTACAATTCCTATACCATCACCTATCATATTTTGTAATCTATTATTTATGATTCTGTTGCCTGATCCAGAATCAATTAATATGCCTTCACCCATATAATGTCTTATATTTATTCCTTGGATTACCACTCCTGTCACTTGTGATAATGTAAAGGCTGTTAATAGAGTGCTTTTGCCATCGAATATAACTCCCGGCCCCTTTGCTACAATTCCAATATTATCCTTGATAATATTTACAGTTTGAAAATATATGCCTTCCTCCAATAGAAGTATATCTCCTTCATTTATTTGGTCAGAGGCTATTAATGCAGTAATATCAGTAAATGGTGTCACATTGATTACTGCCAAGCTAGATTTCCCTTCAAATAAATTTATTAGGCCTGGTCAATAATAATATATTCCTTAAATTATAATCTGTGTTAAGGCTTAATTGATTAATTTATGACTTGGATGGGTCAAAAAATAGGATGCATGGCTCCTTTTGGGTAGAAGCCATGCATCCTAATCTTATCTAATGCAAAAAACAGTTCAGGGTTATAGGTTTTTTAATTAATACTTTTGCTCTAATAGATTTAAGAATTTGTCCAATTCCCTCTCATCCATATGGTATCCGTGTTTATCTTCTGGATATGCACTGGTACGAACATCATTAGCCCAAGCACGATAAGCATCTGAGGCAAACTTTAAGAAGTAGGCATAGGTTTTAGCATGAGAAGCAGGTTTGGCCATTAACCCAAATATATCCATATCTACCATTTCACTGCCATCACATGCACCACCAGCTGCTATTCCTATAACTGGTATTCGTAGTTTTTTTGCAATAGCGTTGCTAACTTCAATAGGTGTTAGCTCAATAGATACTGCCTTCATACCGCATTCCTGGTATTCATATGCCATTCTGAATATCTTCATAGCATCTTCTGCAGTTGTCCCTACTCTTTTATAGCCACCATATAAACCCATAGTCATCCAGCCAGAAAGAGCCCCAACATGGCCATATATAATACAATGATTTTTGGCTACAAACTCCAATGTTTCTAAATTGATACCCATTGGTAGTATAGAGTCAGCACCGGCAGTATGAAATTTTGAGAAATTTTCCAAAGCCTTCTCTTTATTGGCAAAGGCAACTGTATCTGTAACATAGTTAATATGGATATAAGGTGCTACACGTCTGTGTTCACCAATCCATTCCATGGCCCGTCTTACACCCTCATCAGGATCTATTGGGCCAGCAGCGGGAGGTAAACGGCAAACATCTACTCCAGCCATTTCAGCAGCCATGGTAAACATTGGGCCTAACATACTAGGGCAATGTTGAACGATATATTTGCCCTCATCCTTCATCTTCTGCAGATAGTGGATAGTCTTACGGCCTTTCTTTGCCAAGGACATTTTGGGAAAGGGACTATACATTTTGTTCATTTCGTCTCTTTCCATTTTTCCTCTCCTTTCCATAAATATTTTTATTAAAATATAATTAAATCGGCTTTAAAGACTTTTTATTTTATGTTGAAACTATCGCATATCTTAGGTTCGATTTTATTTTATCATTTACAGCATTTGTCATAAATTACTATGTTTAAGTATTAAAAATCATTAGTTCTTATAATTGTTAGAATATTCATAAAATGGTAATATATATTATAGTGCTTTATTGAAGTAAATAAAAAAGTGCCTGTTACTAGTGGCACTTGTCAGAAAAATATCTAGGCTTACCCCAAAAGTCTAACTAAGAGTTCTTGTAATGAGGAAACTTGCATCTTTTTATAGATGTTGGCTATATGCTTATTTGTGGTAGATTGGGATATATATAGAATCCTTGAAATATTGGCAGGTGTAATGCCTTGGCAAAGCATATTAGCAATTTCAATTTCCCTTGGAGTAAAAGGAGTGGTTTCCCAAGCTATTTCTTTTATACGTTGATTTACTTCCTTCTGAAGGAAAAATTTTTTGTGTAAATTGTTTAAAAGGGGAATTATTATATTGAGGTTTCTTAATTCACTAGAAGTGAAATTGCAAGAGCTTGTCCTATCGAAAGCAAATAAGGCGCGTGCCCTTCCTTTTGGATCGTATAGGAGAAAGCCGAGGGAATGTTTTAAACCACGTGGGCGAATATAGTTTAATATAAATTCAGAAGAAGGTTCTTTATCCCAATCAACTATATTTACAGTAGGAAGGGCATTTTCATCAGGTATCCTATCTATGAATCCATAACGGCCATTTTCAACCTTTGAATAGTATTCCAGATACATAGTACTCCATTGCCTATCTATATTGATCAGATGCTGGTTGTATACCTTTCCGTTCCCATCCAAAAAATAGACTAGAGCTTGGTCATAGTCACATAGCTCCTTAAGGCTATTCACTACCTCTATTGTAAATGATATCAAGTCATTGATGCTTCCACATTTTAGGTTTATCTCATAAATCTTTTCCCAAGGAATATTTTTCATCCCTATTACCTCCCTAAGATCTACTCAGGATCTTTTAAGGATGTACCATAGGCTGTGTTATGCCAACAAGAAATACCCTCTTTAAATTACTCATTAAAATTATCACCCTATTGATTAAATACTTTATAGATATATTATACCTTTGTATTTAATCATATCACGGTTTTTTTGAACTTATGTTTTAATTGAAAATATAATTGCAAGTAGTATAGTCAAGTATTAATAATCTTTCATCCCAATGACTAAAGTCATGGGCTTTCGGCTAAGTTATTAGTAATAAATTAGGGCTGAATACTTTTTAATCCATTAGCCTCCAATAACTTTTACATAGAATTCCCTATTCCTAGGCCCGTCAAATTCACAAAAGTATATGCCCTGCCAGGTGCCCAGCATAAGCTTTCCCTCCTTTATTATCACTGTGCAAGAAGATCCCATAAGTGATGCCTTAATATGGGCGTGGGAATTCCCTTCAAAGTGGAGGTATTCTCCATGGACGGGAAAGCTTTTATCCAGGGAAGAAATTATATCCCTTACCACATCTGGATCAGCATTTTCATTTATGGTGACCCCAGCTGTTGTATGGGGCACGTATACAATTGCAACCCCCTCCTGGATATTACTTTTTCTAACCTCCTCCTCCACTTTGTCGGTTATGTCTATAAACTGCTGTGGTCTTGTGCTTTCAATCTTATAGATCATTAGCAGACCTCCTTTTAATTTAATTAAAGGCTCAGCTTGTTCCTATCCATTCTTCCTTGTATAGGACAGTAATTGGAATATCTTTATCAATAATCCCTCTGTTTAATCCATTGATAGTCTGGTATAAATATATTATACCAATAAAATATCCTAAATTAAATGCCATCAAATGCATTATATCATTTTACTGGAATAAAACTTACTATAGTTTTTGTATCAAATCAGGAGGTGTAGATATGAAGGTAATAGATGGTTCAAAGGTAATCCACAGCTTTAAGTCAGACATGGAGCCGGTTGAGAAGGTTAATCCTAAGGAAATATTCAAGGTCTGTACAAATGACTGTTTCCACGGGCAGCTTATTAGGGAAGATCAAACTTTTGGAGAATTGGACTATTCCCTATTTAATCCAGCCACTGGACCTATATACATAGAGGGAGCTGAAGCTGGAGATTTGCTTAAAGTAAAAATTCTTGACATTCAAGTGCCTTCCAAAGGAGTAAGCGTTACCGTTCCCAAGGAAGGGGTTTTGGGAAATAAAGTCACCAAAGCCTTGACTAAAATAATAGAAATTAAAGATGGATCTTGTAATTATAATGGCATACAAATCCCTATAAGGCCTATGATAGGAGTTATTGGAGTTGCCCCCAAAGAAGGGGAATACGATACAGCCACTCCCTGGAAACACGGTGGCAACATGGATACAGCAGATATTGGTATAGGTTCTACCCTTTATTTTCCAGTAAATCAAAAAGGAGCCCTTTTGGCTCTAGGGGACTGCCATGCCCTCATGGCAGATGGAGAAATAGCCTGCTCTGGCCTGGAAATTGCAGCAGAAGTTATACTGCAGGTGGATGTAATTAAAGGTAAGGAAATTGCCTGGCCCTTGGTGGAAACTGATGACTATACTATGGTCATAGCCTCAGGGGATACTTTAGATGAGGCTGTATATGCAGCCAGTGATGAGGCTGTTAAATATCTTGCAAAAGGTCTAAACATGTCCTGGGAGGAAGCCTATATATTGGCTAGTTTGGCAGTAGATATAAGGATTAGCCAGCTTGTAGACCCTAAATTGACCGTTAGGGCTGTTATTCCTAAGAGAATACTTGAAACTCAAAAGATAATAAGAAGCTTATAACTTAATAAAGGAGATGTTGATAATACCAATCATCTCCTTTAGTTTTTTATAAATCAAAATTCCCTTATGTATTTGGTCTAAAGATTTCAACACAATTTCGCCCCTTAGCTTTTGCCTTATATAAGGCATCATCTGCCATTTTAAAAATATCTTCAATTCCCTTTATATTATCGGTGTTCCCTTGGATGGATACCACTCCAATGCTTAGGGTAAAAGTTATTTCCTGATCCTCATATTTTACCTTGCTCTTGGCTACAGTCTCTCGAAACTTTTCCGCTACCTTTCTCCCTTCTTCCAGGGAGGCATTCCTTAAAAGGACTGCAAATTCTTCCCCTCCTATGCGACCGGTAATATCTGTTTTTCGAAAACTGGTCTTTATAAGCCTTCCAACTTCACGAATTATTTCATCCCCTGCCCCATGCCCATAGGTATCGTTGATAATCTTGAATTTATCCAAATCCAAAAGCAATAATGATAGATCCTCTTTGCTGCTTTTGGCCCAATCAAAAACCCTTTTAAATAGCTCCATAAATTCTGCCCGATTATTAAGGCCACTTAAGGAATCTGTAGTAGCCAAAAATTTAAGCTTCTCCTGTATTTTCCTCTCTTCTGTAACATCACGGATGGATTTTAGCATTCTAGTGCTTCCATCAAGGGAGCTTCCCAAGGCCACCGCATCAATCTCAAAAAACCGCTCTTCCCCGTCTATCTGCAAGGATATATCACAGTCCCTCTCACTTTGGAAGATCTCCAACAGCTTTGGCTCTCCCTGGAGAAGATGCTCTATGGGATGATTGTTCAATGTTATGTTTATGGATTCAAAAAAGTCTACGGCAGCCTTATTGTAGTCTATTATCTTGTTCCCTGGACCCAATACCACCATGCCAACATAATTGTTCTCAAATATGGTTTCCCGAGCCAGGGTTCTAATTTCTAAAAAATCGTATTTGAGAATGCCGTAGCTGATAATAAGTAGGGAAAGGGGCATTACCAAAGCTGAATAATCAATGGTCCAATGGTCATAAACCAAAAGAATCAACACTATACCAAAAAAAGGCAGTAAAGAAGCAAATAGAAATACAAAAAAGTGGGGTTTGGTATAGCCTACCTTATTCTTTAGATATCCCATTAAGTAGATGATAACGGTAAGAAGTAGGCACAATATGGTAAAGGAGATATTAATATAGTACCAGATACCCCTTTCCATATATAAGGAATAATATCCAGTGTACTGCCTCATTTCCCATTTTGTATAGAAAAGATGATGCCAGGAATTGGTGAGCCGAATAAAAAAGGTTATTACTGGAATAGAAAAGAGTAAAAGGGCCATCCGGGTTTTTAAGGAATAGATGGTTTTTGTATAAAGAAGGGCCACCAGGAGCCATAGGACAGAGATAAAGGGTAATCCCAAATATTGAATCTGATTCCAGAAGATCATTTCTTGTAGATTGTTATTGTTTATGATCATTAGATAACCGAACAGATAAAAACTTATGCACAAAACCAGGGCAGAGAAGGCCTTTCGATAGTTAGTTCTACTCTTAGAAAATAAATAGGCGGCAAAAAATTGGGCTAATATAACCGCAAGAACCAAATAAAGACTTAGTAAAATTTTGGTTGTGTTCATAATAGAACCTCCAAACTGATAATGGAAATTATTGTGCATTGTTAACATAGCTTCTTAAATTAGCTTGTCCCTCATCTGTATTGCTTGTATTTCATGCAAGCTGACAACTCAGCTTCATAAATGTGTCCTAACTCATCTGATTAGATTTGTTGTCATAATTATACATTAGCCCTACTCTCTTGTCTATATTTTTGTTCCATATGCTTCTATAAACAATGGAATAGGCCTACCCTTTTATTTGTCACCATCGGTGCTATTCCTAAATTTAAAGATGATGCAAAAGATTTGATAAGAATGTTCTAGAAGCTGTTTGGGATTCTTTTGAAGTATGCAAACAAATCTAATCTGATAGTGTAATATAATTTATTCTTATAAAAAATTTGACTCCTTTCCATCAATAATCTTATTTTGATCTTTTGATGGGAAGGAGTAATTTTATTACAACAATACCAATTATATCCAAGCTCCTTTAGTTATTTAATTCCTTCACAAGCAATTCTATGGTTTCAACATAGATGGTGATCGTGAAATTAACTACAGGTTCAGTATTTTCTACCGTAGAATTGCAACCTCCCAATCTATTTAATATTCATGACTTAAGTTTATCTGTACATAGCCAGCAAACTTCATAGCCATAGTGAGGCTTGTCCAAATCAATTAAGAGCTATATAGTATATATCAACCTTACCACCAGATATATTGTCTTACCTCTTCTTCAGTAAGGGGTTTGATCCAAACATTAGTAGCATCTATTTCCCTATAACTGTGATTTACAGCTGCCTCTATGATGTCATAATAATACCAATCTTTTTCATATACATCCTTAAATACATTTATTTTTTCATTTATCTTTTTTGCATCACATCTACCTAAAAAAGCGTTCATAATTACCACAAATTCTGCTCTTGTAATTTCCTTATCAGGCCTAAAGGTATTATCGGGATATCCATTAATAACACCCCTATTGGCCATATCGATTATTTCTTTTTCAAATCTATGACCACTAATATCATTAAATTTCATATTTCTTATGTGCTCTGGGGCTTCTACAAAAAATTTATCCTTACCAGCATAAAGTATTGCAACCAACTCTCCCCTAGTAATAGGTTTAGTTGGATATATATTCTGATCCAATGGAACACTCATACTGCCATCTTCATTATATATTGGGGCTTCAAATAAGGGCTGGGCCATTCCATTTCTTATACAGGATTCTATGGCACCATATGACCACCTGTCTAATGATACATCTGGTACTATTGGGCCAATAGATTCTGCAAAGGGAGGTGC
>JAAYEM010000102.1 GCA_012728725.1 Tissierellia bacterium
AAGTAGTGAAGATATAAGAAGTATCATTAATGATGATGGCAAGATTATCGATGAAAGTAAGAACTTGATACAAGAGATTAAATTCACTATTAGTGATGGGAAAAATAGTATTGATATTGAGATTATTAATGAGAATGGCATAACTATGAACGATATAGTAAGGGAAATCAATTCCAGGGAAGAACTAGGAATTAAGGCTTCATACGACGCTGGAATTGGTAGGTTCTTTTTGCAGACAACTGGAACTGGTAGTGAAGCTAGGATAGATATAAGTGCAGAAGGTGAAGGGAAAAATTTCATTAATGCATTAAAATTAGGATATATGAAAAAAGGTGAAAATGGACAATATGTATATGAAGAATTCAAAATAGATGAAAATAATAAGGCTTTTGTCCAAGGGCAAGATGCCATAATCAGCTTCAATGGTGCTAGGGGTATTACCTCTTCATCCAACCGCATTACCATCAATGGCATTACCATGAACCTTACCGATATAGGTGAATTTACCATAACCGTATCTACAGACGTGGATGGGATAATTGAAAAAATAGAAAAGTTCATAGAAGAGTATAACCAATTGGTGGACATGACTAACAAAGTATTAAGTGAAAAGCGATATAGGGATTATCTTCCATTGACAGCAGAGCAGAAGAAGGAAATGGAAAAGGAGGATATTGAACTCTGGGAGGAGAAGGCTAAATCTGGCCTCCTTAGGAATGACGAAATAATATCCAGGACCATGCTGAAGGTAAGGCAGTCCCTATACGAAAAGTTTACAGTAGAAGAAGGGTTTAGTGGAGTCTATAGTTTAATTACCGATATAGGTATTGGAACGGAAGAATATTCTAGGGGAAGTGCCGGTGGAAGGATTAAAATAATAGATAGGCAGAAATTAGAAGAGGCCTTAATTAAAAATCCAGAAGCTGTATTGGAGATGCTATTTAAGGAAAGTGAACCACCAACTAAAAATGAAGATGGAACTTATAATAATGATGGTAAGAAGGGTGGTATTTTAGCCAGAATCCATGACAACCTGATGGGGGGCATGGAGGAGATAATTAAAAAATCTGGTACTGGAGAAGATGCAGATCTATACAGATCTGTTAGGGGAAATATGTTACTAGATTTTGTTACAGAGTTTGGCAGCATCAGCTTACTGGATAGGGATGTTTTGAGATATAATAGGAGGATAGATGATTTAAATGATATGTTAATTAGAAAAGAGAACAGTTATTATGCCCAATTTACAGCCTTGGAAAGGGCTATTGCTAGGATGAATCAGCAAAGCCTTTGGTTGATGCAACAATTTATGGGACAATGAAAGGATGGGGAAGATGGCGTATAATGCATTAAATCAGTACAAGCAGAATGCTGTTTTTACAGCTACTCCTGAAGAGTTAACCCTTATGCTATTTGAGGGAGCTATTAAATTTATGAATATTGCCAAATACAGTATTGAAAAAAGGGATATAGAAAAGGCTCATGAAGCCTTGATTAGGGCCCAGGATATAGTAATAGAACTTAGTAGTACCCTAAATATGGAGTATGAAATATCCAATAATTTAAAAAGGTTATATGATTTTGTTTTGAACAACCTAATAGAGGCAAATATAAATAAAGAGGTAAAGCCTATAGAAGAAGGGATAGAGATATTTACAGAATTGAGGGATACCTGGAAGGAAGCTATGAAAGAGATGAAAAAAATGGTTTATAAAAATAGGCGGGTGTAATGATGACTAGGGAAAAAATTGATCAACTTATAAGCTTAACAAAAGAAAAGATTAAACTATTGGAAAGATTCCAATCTTTAACCAAGGAGCAAAAATTAGAGATTGAGAAGGAAGATGTGGATAGTATAGATTTAATTTTGGATAAAAAGGATGCCATAATGAAGGAAATAGATAAATTAGATGTAAGGTTCATGGATATATTTTCACAAATTAAAAAGGATGAATCCGTGGAAAATATATATGATCTGGATAGGGAAAAATATCCTAATCTGGTGGAATTAAAAAAGGCAGTTAAGGATGTAAGCTCCCTTCTTATGGCCATTTCCTTATTAGATGAGGAAAATACTAAAATGATGAAGAAAAAATTAGCTGACACTAAAATGGAATTAAAAAGGGTTAAGGAAGGCATGAAAGCATACAAGGGTTATAATGTTCCTTTTGATGGTAGTATATTAATAGATGAAAAAAAGTAAGTCAAATTATTTTGGCTTACTTTTTGCTTTTTTGAGTTGGGGATAAAGAAATTTATACCACAAGGATAAGAATAAGTATAAGGGAGAATATTTTCTGAAAAGGTAGAAATTAAGAGAAAAAGGTAGGAATATAAAATTATGCAGATTTTATTAAGAATTATATCCACATAGAATTAGTGCTATAAACAGTTACCCACAGAACTACCCACATTATCCACAGTTATCCCCAACAAATATCCACAAATAAGTAACAGGAAATTGTTAATTATTTATTAAATAAATATGCATAGTTTATGAATAAAACATAAAGGCATATAAAAATATTTTTTGTTTACATACCTGGGCCCTATGGGTATATTATAATAATAAGGATGTTTAGTGCTTGTCTATTTGAAAGGAGTGGGGTTTATGAAAATTAATTTTACAGGAAAGAATGTAGAGGTAACGGAGGCATTAAAGGAAGTAACAGAAAAGAAGCTGTCCAGGTTGGATAAGTACTTTAGAGGTGACGTAGAGGGAAATGTAACCTTTAGTGTAGAGAAGAATAGGAAGATAATAGAGATAACCATAAACCTGCCTAGAACAATACTTAGAGCAGAAGAGTCCAGTGATGATATGTATGCTTCCATTGATAAAGCTATAGATGTATTAGAGCGTCAGATGAGAAAACACAAAACCAAGCTTCAAAAGAGGTATAACAATGGCGAAACCATAAGGTTTGAAAATATTAAACCCCTAGTAGAAGAAGAGGAAGGTCCTAAAATAGTGAGGACTAAAAGGTTTGATATGAAGCCCATGGATGTGGAAGAGGCAATTTTGCAGATGGAACTTTTGAGACACAACTTCTTCGTATTCATGAATGCAGAGTCTGATGATATAAATGTAATATATAAAAGAAAAGATGGAAACTATGGCTTGATAGAACCAGAGTATTAATAGTATAATTAGAATATAATTGCAGGATAGTATATCCTGCAATTATTTTTGGGCAAGGGAGAGGATATTATGTATGTAGAGGCCATATTTTTTTCCCTTATAATAGGCTGGATTAGGGGAGGCAAGATTAGGCGGTTTAAAAATATAATTAATTGGACCATATGGCTTTTAGTTCTAGGGGTATTATTGCAATACATATTGACCTATTTGGGTAAAACAGAGGAGATGGAGGTTATTAGTAAGCTTTTAGAATATAGTAAGGGGATAGAGATATTTTCCTACATTCTAATATTAATAGGTATACTTACTAATATTAGATTTAGATCTTTTTGGCCAGTATTATTTGGCTACCTGCTGAATTTTATAGTACTTATGGCCAATAGTTGGCAAAGGCCAAACCTTCTATACAACCCCATTACATCTGAGACCAAACTTCCCTTTTTAGGAGATATAATCCTTTTCTCAGAGCCCTATCCACTTCCCAAGATAATAAGTTTAGGAGATCTTATTATAGCTTTTGGTATTTTTTCATTGATTCAGGAAATAATGCTAGGGGAAGATTCCATTATGGGAGGATATAGGCTTTAATGGGGAAATTACACATAAAACACGGTTTTCAATATTGAAAACCGTGTTTTATGATATATGAATGAAAGGAATAGTCATTTGATATGTCTTTATTCTACCAATTTGCCTAGCTTATAAACCCTATTTATGTTGAATAGGGTATCTAAATTGTCTAGTGGATTTTCATCTAGCACTAGGAAATCGGCAAATTTTCCTTTTTCTAATGTTCCGTAGTTTTCATCTATGCCTAATAGCTCGGCAGCATTTTTAGTGGATGCAACAATGGTCTCCATTGGTGTCATTCCACATTCTGCCATTAGCTTTAATTCATAAGGGGCTTTGTCATGGAGATTGAAGGGAGTCCCTGCATCGGTACCCATTGCAATCTTTACTCCAGCTTTGTGGGCTTTTTTGAAACTGTTCATATGGCTTTCCATAACGGATTCAGATTTTCTAACTGCATATTCTGGAATGCCTGCTTCCACACCATTCTTTACTATGAAGTATGGTGCAGCTAGGGTTGGAACTAGATAGGTTCCCCTTTCCAACATAAGTTCAATTATTTCATCGGTAAGGAATATACCGTGTTCTACTGAATCCACTCCAGCAAGGACTGCATTTTTAATACCTTCAGCCCCCTGGGCGTGGGTGGCCACTTTTTTGCCTACCTTGTGGGCTTCTACTACTGCTGCCCTCATCTCTTCCATTGAAAGTTGAGGGGAACCTGGCTCTACCCCTGGAGTCATTACTCCACCGGTTGCCATTACCTTGAGTAGATCGGCCCCAGCCTTTAATTGTTCCCTGGCAGCCTTCATTACCTCATCTACTCCGTCAGCTTCCTTGCCTATAGACCAACCATGGCCTCCAGTCATGGATATACATTTACCAGCTGCCACAAACTCTGGTCCTTGGATCATGCCCTTCTTTACAGCATCCCTTAAGTCCAAATCGATGAAATTGGGAGCTCCTAGATCCCTAAAGAATGTTGTACCTGCCTTTAGGTGTTTCTTTAGGTTAACAGCACTTCTTAATGCAGTTTGTGCATCAGATTCATTAGATAATATGGAGAAGGGATCTGCCACCGGCTCCATGGTTATATGAACGTGGCAGTTGATCAAGCCAGGCATAACAGTTTTTCCACTTAAATCTACTACTTGGCTTTCATCTACTGCTGGGTGTTCATCACCTTGTCCTATATCTACAATTTTCTTATCCTCCACTATAAACCAGGCATTTTCCACTGGTGCCTTTCCACTACCATCTATCAGTGTAAATCCTTTATATAGAGTTCTATCAGACATACTAATTCCTCCCTTTATTTTATTACATTAGATTTGCCATAAATCCTGCAAGTATTACTGAAGCTATCGTTACAGTTATGAAACCTGCTACCAGCATCTTAGGCAATATTTCGTCCAGTATGGCCTTTCTTTCCTCTTCTGTTTCTCCCACTGCATTGGCTACCTCATTGGATAGTATATAGGTGCCTGGGAATCCAAATAGGGCAGAAGTTCCTATAGCTATTGCCATCTCCTTTGAATATCCCAATACCTTTCCTAAAATACCTGAGAATATTATGATTCCAACCAATCCCAATAGTAAACTGATTACTAGTGGTCCTATAAGGGAACCTAATAGTTGAGGTGTAGCCATTGTTAGGTTTCCAAAGGCAACAGCCATAAGACCCACCATAGCTAGACCTAATGCATTGGCTTTTGTCATTATATTTTCTTCTAAAAAGCCTATTTCCCTGCCTATAATACCTAGTAATAGGCATACCACATTGGCATTTAATACTCCATTAGTTAAATCTGCTATTTTAAACCCTAATATGGCTACCAATCCAATCTTAGTTAATAATATATAATTGGTTTGTAATTCCTCTGGCAAGGGTGGTATTAATTTTTTCTTTACCTTTTTAGGGTTGTTGACAGTAGCAGCCACTTCTTCTACTGCTTTAGCCTCATTATCCACTGCATTATTCCTGAAGTTATTTAATAATCTTTTGGCCTCTTTATTCAATAGCAAGGATGCAACAGGTAAGCCTAAAAATCCTTGGGTTACAACCAATAGGGTTGTGAATACTGCAATGCTTTCTAATCCCTTTGCTTTGGCTGCATCTCCCATTATAATAGCTGCTATAACTCCTCCTGAAATTGGTGGTGCTGCTGCTACGGCATATTCCCTTCCTAAAATGGGGCTACCTACAATGAATAGAAATATTCCTATTCCAATAATAGCTCCTAAAGCTATTACAACGGTTTTCCATTGTTTCTTAAGATCCTCTATGCTCAGTAATGTACCCATATGGGTAATCAAGAATGCAATCATTAAAGAACCTAAACTTATGAGTCCTGCATCTTCAAATATAGTTTCAGGTAAACCTACCCAAAAACCAACTAAGAGGATGACAGAAGAAACAAACATCATTGATAATATGGATTTTGTTTTTGCAGATACTAAATCTCCAACAGCGAATATGGAACAGACTACAGTTATTGCTATTAGACTATCCATAGAAAATTCCTCCTTTTATATTAGTTGATTTTATAGATAAGTTCTGGCCAGACTTATGTATAAAAAAAACCCGCCTCTAAAACTGACGTTCTAGAGACGAGAATATTCCCGCGGTACCACTCTAGTTTGCAATCTACTTGCGCAGACTGCCTCATCAGGTCCAAGGTAATTACCCTTAACCCTAGCCATATAACGGTGGCACATCTATCTATGTAGACTACCGGCCCCACCTACTCGGTCACCTTATTAGGTACCTTTCAATTGGGCAGTTCAGGAGTGATTATTATATACTGTGTTAACACCGAATCTCACCAACTTCGGCTCTCTGTAGTTAACTAACCAGTATTTTTCTCTCCGTCAATACTGTTATCCAATTTAAAATTATTGCTACTTAGTATACTATCAAAAAATATAATTGTCAATAGTAATTTAAAAAATTTATATAAATTACTTTAATCTATTATCATGTCACAACTTTAAAGAAGTTATGATATAATATCAAGTATAAATTTGCAAGTTCACATAAGAGGGGATAAGGGGTGTTTTCAGTCAAAATAGAAGGCTGATCTATTAAATTGATATGGAATATAAGAATAGTAGAGGTGGGTAAGTTTTATGAAAAAATACTACTCCAATTTAAAGGAAGGATACGGAATAATAGCACCAGAGTATAAAGGCTTAATTGGTGAAGAAGAGATAGAAGGGTGGAGGGAAGAGTTTCCCATTCTAAAGGATGTAGTCCATGTGGCCAATTGTTCCCAAGCCCCCCAGTCTAAAAGGGTAAGACAAGCCATCAATAGGTATTTAGATAGCTGGCTTACTGTGGGAATGGATTGGGATACTTGGATGGAAGAGGTTTATAAGGCAAAGGTGAAATTTGCCAAGCTTATTAATGCAGAGCCAGGGGAGATTGCCATATCTACTTCCGTATCGGAAGGGGTTTCTTCCATAGCCAGTTCTCTAGATTATAGTGGAAAGAGGAAGAAGGTAGTGGTAACAGATGTAGAGTTTCCAACGGTAAACTATGTATGGTTGGCCCAGCAAAAGTATGGGGTCCAGGTGGATTTTATACCGGTAAATGAAAAATATGAGATAGATTTAGAGGAATATGAAAGATATATTGATGAATATACCCTAATCACCTGTGCAACCTATGTATATTATTTAAATGGATTTAAGCAGGATATAGGAAGAATTGCTGCTATTGCCCATGATAAAGGCTCTTTGCTATTGGTGGATGCCTATCAGGGATTGGGAACCCAACCAGTTGATGTTAAAAAGATGGATATAGATATATTAGTTTCTGGAAACTTAAAGTACCTGTTTGGGATTCCTGGGGTGGCATTTCTATATGTAAAAAGGGATCTGATACCTAGACTAAAGCCTTCAGTGACAGGCTGGTTTGGACAGGCTAATCCTTTTTCATTTGAGTCAAGAATTATAGACTGGGCAATGGATGCTAGTAGATTGGACACAGGCACTCCTCCAGTTTTACCTGCCTATGCAGCCAGGGCAGGCCTGGAAATAGTAAATGAAGTAGGGGTGGATAGGATAAAGGATAGGATTGATATGCTTAGTGCTTATGCCCTTAAGGGATGTATAGATAGAGGCCTTAAGACTATCAGCCCCTTGGATGTAAATAAAAAGGCAGGAACTACAGCTATCTGGGTTTCAGACAAGATGGATTCCCATGAGTTGGAGCTGGAGCTAAAGAATAGAAATATCCTTGCCTCTGCCAGAGGGGATGTTATAAGGGTAGCCCCCCACTTTTACACTAAGCCAGAAGAGATAGACTATGTACTGGATCAGATAGTGGATATACTAAATAGTAGATAGAATAGACCTGCTTTTGGCTAGGTTTATTTTTGTAATGCAAATCAGATTATAATTTCACAGGAATTTCACCTTATTTGATCCTTAAAAGTTTCTCTTCTTTAATAATTTGAACTTTAAATTGTCCAGATATCCTTTACTTCTACTTAAAGATACCATACAAGGATTTGAATAATATCAGATTGTTTAGAAAAGGGGGAATTGTTTATGGCCCCATGAGATTGTGTGATAGCTTGGCATAGGGAAAGATTGTTAAATTTTATCTATAAATACTTTCATAAGTTTATCTTATATTAAATATACTTTATAGATTGAAGAGGAGAAAAAGTATGTCAATAGAATCCATGAAAAAGGGTTTAAATATTAACAATAAAAAAATAATTGGGGAAGCTATAGCAACTATAGTTGGCCTTATAATTGCATTTATAGATCCCCCTGAGGGGTTAACCGTTCAGTCTATGAAAGCCTTAGGAATTCTAGTATGGACTATTATTAACTGGGTTATTGAGCTTATTCCAAATTATGTAGCAGCCCTGTTGATGTGTTTGTTATGGGCCACTTTTAAGGTGGTACCATTTACAGTGGCTTTTGGAGCCTTTTCTGGAACAGTATGGTGGCTTTTAATTGGTGCAATGGGAATTGGTATTGCCGCTAGTAAAAGTGGATTATTAAAGAGAGCATCTCTTATGGGGATGAGATTATTTCCCCCTACATTTAAAGGTCAGGTATTAGCTTTCCTTGGAACGGGAACCATAGTTGCTCCCTTGATTCCCAGTATAACGGTTAAATGTACTATTACTGCTCCCATTGCTATAGATATTGGAAAAAGACTGGGATTTGAAAAGAGGAGTAAAGGGATGAATGGCCTTTTTGCTGCAATGTTTGTTGGCTTTTCAACCACCTCAGTGATTTTTGTTAGTGGATCTATATTGGGATATCTATTATTGGGTCTTCTACCAGACTATGTACAGGAACAATTCAATTGGATATATTGGTTCATCTGTATGATACCCTGGGGGATAATAATATTGGCCGCTTCCTATCTATTTATTATTTACCTTTATAAACCCAACAAAGAAGTTAGGATTCCATCTGAGTATATCAATAGTCAGATTAAGGCTCTGGGACCAATGAGCCGAGATGAAAAAATTACTTTAGCCGTAGTAGCAGGATGTCTTATATTCTGGATTGGTGAATCCTTTATAGGGGTTCCTGCTGCCATAGTTGCTATGATAGGTATGTTAGTGCTGATAAGTTTAAATGTGTTTAGCAAGGCTGAGTTCCATAATAATATGGCTTGGAGTATATTATTCTTTACAGGTAGTATACTCAATTTAGGTCCTGTATTACAAACAGTGGGAATAAATGCCTGGTTAGGACAATTAATAAGCCCATTGATTACACGATTTGTTGGTAATACATATCTCCTTGTAACAGCCATTGCTTTATTGGTCTATATAGTACGGACTATTATAACATCAATGTCAGGAACAATAACATTGTTTACAATTATATTATTGCCAATTGCTTTTGAATCTGGAATTAATCCTTGGGTTGTAGGAATTGCCACTTATGCATCGGTTATGGTTTGGCATCTACAATATCAGAACTCAAATTTTCTTGCAGCTTTTGCAGCAGTAGGTGGTGAAGAAAATATTTCATTTAAGGAAATAGCAAAACTATCTTTTGTCTATATGGTTATATCAATTATTGGCCTACTAATAAGCATACCTTACTGGAGATTCCTTGGGTTAATACCATGATATAATTGATATTAAGGATAGCTTCTCCTTCTATACTAATCCAGGAAAGATAGACTATATATTAGATCAGATAGAAGATATATCAAGTGGTAAGTAGATTAGTATGCTTGGACCTGCTGTTAGGCAGGTCTATTTCTTTAGAAGAATAAAATTCACAATAAAAGTTTTAGTAATTATTATTTAATGTTATAATAATATTTAAGCTATTTTTTATAATATTAGTTATTTTGAAAGGCGGTTAAAATATGAAAAGCTTTTTAAACAGAGTATTTGGTTTTGGTAGCGACAGGGAATTAAAGCGGATTGAACCTTTAGTACAGAGGATAGAAGCATTAGATGAGGATATGCAAAGATTATCCGATAGTGAGCTTAGAGGGAAGACTTTTGAATTTAAAAATAGATTAAAAAATGGGGAAAGTTTAGAGGATATTCTGCCTGAAGCCTATGCGGTAGTTAGGGAAGCAGCTCATAGGGTTTTAGGAATGAAGCATTTTAGGGTCCAGTTGATGGGGGGAATAATACTCCATGAAGGCAGAATAGCCGAGATGAAAACTGGAGAAGGTAAGACCTTGGTTGCCACCCTGCCAGCCTATTTAAATGGCTTAACTGGTAAGGGAGTTCACATAGTAACTGTAAACGACTATCTGGCTAAAAGGGATAGGCAGTGGATGGGGAAAGTCTATGAATTCCTAGGCTTAAGTGTAGGATGTATAGTCCATGGAATGACCAATGCTGAAAGGAAGGAAGCATATAACTGTGATATTACCTATGGAACCAACAACGAATTTGGATTCGACTACCTAAGGGACAACATGGTCATATACAAGGAAGAGATGGTTCAAAGGGAATTAAATTATGCAATAGTAGACGAAGTGGATAGCATATTGATAGATGAAGCCAGAACCCCATTAATCATATCTGGAAAAGGGGAGGAGTCTACTGACCTGTATAAGGCAGCCGATGCCTTTGTAAGGACTTTGACTGGAAGGGTAGTGGATCCAGATGAAGGAAAACAGGACCCCTTCAATAGGGAAATGAAGGAAGAGGTAGTAGACTTTCTAATAAATGAAAAGGCTAGAACCTGCAGTTTAACAGAAAAGGGAACTGCAAAGGCGGAGGCCTATTTTGGCATAGATAATTTGGCAGATTTGGCCAATATGGAAATAGCCCACCATATAAACCAGGCCCTCAAGGCAAGGAATATTATGAAGAGGGATATAGATTATGTGGTGAAAGATGGGGAAGTAATAATAGTAGATGAATTCACCGGAAGGCTTATGTATGGAAGAAGGTATAGTGAGGGTCTACATCAGGCCATAGAAGCCAAAGAGGGGCTTAATATAAGGTCTGAATCTAAAACTTTAGCCACTATTACCTTCCAAAATTATTTTAGAATGTATGAAAAATTAGCTGGAATGACTGGAACGGCTAAAACTGAAGAGGCCGAGTTTATAGAGATATATGGAATGGATGTAGTGGAAATCCCCACCAACAAACCGGTGATAAGGAAAGATTTTCCCGATGTCATATATAAGAGTGAAAGGGCTAAATTTAATGCCATAGTAGAAGAGATTAAGGAAAAGCATAGTAAGGGGCAACCAGTACTGGTGGGTACCATATCCATTGAAAAGTCTGAGCTATTGAGCAAGATGCTCAAAAAAGAGGGAATCCCCCATCAGGTATTAAATGCCAAATACCATGAAAAGGAAGCAGAGATAGTTGCCCAGGCTGGTAGATTTGGTGCCATTACCATAGCAACCAATATGGCTGGAAGGGGAACAGATATAGTCCTTGGTGGGAACCCGGAATATTTAGCCAAACTGGAGCTTAAGAAAAAAGGATATCCAGATGAGGTAATTGCCAATGTAGACAGCTTTATAGAGACATCTGATGAAGAAGTTCTTAAGGCAAGAAAAGAGTATAGGAAGCTGTATGAGGAGTTTAAAAAGGAAACGGAAAAAGAGGCTGAAAAGGTAATAGAGGTAGGAGGCCTTCATATTATAGGTACAGAAAGACATGAATCTAGAAGGATAGACAATCAGCTTCGAGGCCGTGCCGGCCGACAAGGGGACCCAGGTTCATCTAGGTTTTATATCTCTTTAGAGGATGACCTTATGAGATTATTTGGTGGAGAGAGGATTAAGTCCTTAGTGGAAAGCTTAAATATGCCGGAGGATGAACCATTAGAGCATAAAATACTTACCAAATCCATAGAAAATGCCCAGAGAAAGGTAGAAAGCAATAATTTTGCCATAAGAAAGCATGTATTGCAGTATGACGATGTAATGAACAAGCAAAGGGAAGTTATATATGGAGAAAGAAGAAAGGTTCTAGAAGGAGAAGATCTAAAAGAACACATACTGGGCATGTTAAGGAGTATAATTGAAAGGGCTGTGGAGATATATACAAGGCAGAGTAAGGATCCTAATGAGTGGGATTTGGTTGGTTTGAGAAACTACCTAGAGGGCATATTTTTACCTAAGGATGGGCTTAATATCGATGATATGGGAGCCTGGGATAAGGAAGGCCTGGTGGATGCAATATATAAAATAGGAGAGGAAAGGTATAGGCTTAAGGAAGAGGAAATAGGGCCAGACATGTTTAGGGAGATTGAGAGGATTATCCTATTAAGGGTAGTGGATAGCAAATGGATGGACCATATAGATGCCATGGATCAGTTAAGACAGGGAATAGGGTTAAGGGCCTATGGCCAGGAGGACCCAGTTAGGGCATATCAAAATGAAGGTTTCGATATGTTTGAAGAGATGAACCACAGCATCCAGGAGGATACTTTAAGATATCTATTCCATGTCCAAAGTCCTGAAAAGGTGGAGAGAAGAAGGGTAGCCACCCCTATAACTCCAAGTAAAGAAGGACAAAAACCCATAGTCAAAAAGAAGAAAATAGGAAGAAATGACCCCTGTCCCTGCGGCAGCGGTAAGAAATATAAAAAGTGCTGCGGAGCTTAGTCCGTTGCCAATGGACAATTGTGTAGGCAGTATTTTATGGTTTTTGAATTTTATTCAAATTAGAATCAATGGTGGCCTTTGATGGCCTCCATTCCCAATTTAAAATTTACAATTTTTTGCGTAGCAAAATAGAAGGGAGTTGTCTATGGAAGGAATTTATCTGTATAAGGAAAGGATAGAAGAGATAAAAAAGATGATGGAAGACTTGGGTGTTTCCCTTTGACCTGGATGGTATTAAGAAGGAGATAGAAAAATTAGAGGAAAAGACCTATTCTGAGGATTTTTGGCAGGATTCAGACAAGGCCCAAAGGACTATGCAAAGGTTAAGCCAATTAAAGGATCAGGTAAGTGAGTATGAAAATTTATCTGGAGAAATTGAAGATTTGGAAATATTAATAGAATTAGCCCTTGAGGAAGAGGATTATAATGTATATAAGGAGATAAGGGAGCAATTTGAAAAGGTTTCCAAAAAGGCGGAGGAGTTTAAACTATCCACCTTATTAAGTGGAGAATATGATAAAAATAACGCCATACTTTCTATCCATTCAGGGGCTGGAGGATTGGAGGCCCAGGATTGGGCTGAAATGTTAATGAGGATGTATAGGAGATGGGCTGAGGAAAAAGGATTTAAGGTGGAAATACTGGACATCCTTTCAGATACGGAAGGAGGAATTAAATCTGTAACCATGCTGATTAAAGGCTTTAATGCCTATGGGTATCTGAAATCAGAAAAGGGGGTCCATAGGTTGGTCCGCATATCTCCCTTTGATTCCTCCAACAGGAGGCATACCTCCTTTGCCAGTGTGGATGTATATCCTGAACTAGATGACAATATAGATATAGAAATAAATGAGTCAGATTTAAAAATTGATACCTATAGGGCCAGTGGGGCTGGAGGCCAGCATGTAAATACCACAGAATCGGCTGTAAGGATTACCCATTTGCCTACAGGAATTGTAGTTCAGTGCCAAAATGAAAGATCTCAGCATAGCAATAAATTAACAGCCATGAAGATGTTAAAGGCAAAACTTATCCAATTAAAGGAAGAGGAACAGAAGGAAAAAATTGAAGATTTACAGGGAAAATATACCCAAATTGCATGGGGTTCTCAAATCCGATCCTATATATTCCATCCCTATAGTCTAGTCAAGGATCATAGGACCGATGTAGAGGTTGGAGACGTTAATGGGGTTATAGATGGAGATATAGATATATTTATTAATGAGTATTTAAAGCAGCAAGCCTTCTAAATAAAAGAAGGCTTTTTTTTTAAAAAAAGTAGGATTTTTTTGATTCTGTGTAGAATAGTAGTATAATTAATAAAGAGGTAAAAATTTTTACCTTTTTATAAAATATTGACCAAAGATGAATACCCCTATGAAAAGAATTATGGGTTAGAAAGGAGAAAAGGATGGATATTGTAAATATACTAGTAGATGAATTCAAATTAAAGCCCTTTCAGGTTGAAAATACTATCAAGCTAATCGATGAGGGAAATACCATTCCCTTTATTGCCAGGTACCGGAAAGAACAGACAGGAGGTTTAAAGGATACAGTTTTAAGGGAGCTATCCAATAGACTAGTTTATTTGAGAAATTTAAAGAATAGGCAGGAGGAAGTAATCAGATTAATAGAAGAACAAGGAAAATTAACAGAAGATTTAAAAAATGAAATATTAAGGGCCCAAACCCTCCAAAGGGTAGAAGATCTATACAGGCCCTATAGGCCTAAGAGAAGGACAAGGGCAACTATTGCTAAGGAGAAGGGTTTAGAAGGGTTAGCGGATATAATACTTAAGCAAAATTTAAAAAAGGGAGAGTTAAGGGAAAAGGTATTATCCTATATAGATGAGGTAAAGGGAGTAACAAACGAAGAAGAGGCATTAGCTGGGGCTATGGATATAATTTCAGAAAAGATTTCCGATAATGCTGAGTATAGGGATATAGTAAGAAAAATTGCTTACCAAAAGGGTATAGTAAAAACAGAGGCTTTAGCTGCTGACAAAAAGTCTGTATATGAGATGTATTATGATTATAAGGAATCTATAAAGACCATTCCCAATCATAGGATTTTGGCAATAAATAGAGGGGAGAAGGAAAAATTCTTAAAGGTCAATATAATCCTTCCAGATGAAGATATCCTATCTAAAATAAAATCCATGGTGATTGTAAATGATTCAGCAGAAACAAAGGAATATTTAGAGTTAAGCATTGAGGACTCCTACAAAAGGCTTATATTCCCTTCTATTGAAAGGGAGATAAGGGCAGGTCTAACTGAAAGGGCGGAGGAGGAAGCCATAAAGGTATTTGCCCTCAATCTTAAACCCTTAATAATGCAGCCCCCAATAAAGGGAAAGATTGTTATGGGAATAGACCCTGCTTATAGGACTGGATGCAAGGTGGCAGTAGTAGATGATACTGGAAAACTACTAGCCTTTACTACAGTATATCCAACGGAACCTCAGAAGCAGGTGAATGAGGCTAAGGAAGTATTGAACAAAATGATAGAAAAATATGAGGTAGATGTAATAGCTATAGGTAATGGTACGGCTTCTAGGGAAACGGAAATGGTGGTGGCTGAAATGTTACAAGAAATTGAAAGGGAGGTATCCTATGTCATTGTAAATGAAGCAGGGGCTTCCGTCTATTCAGCCTCCAAGGTGGGCCAGGAGGAGTTTCCAGATTTAGATGTATCCATAAGGGGAGCTGTATCCATAGCTAGAAGACTCCAGGACCCTATGGCAGAGCTGGTAAAGATCGAGCCTCAACATATAGGGGTAGGCCAATATCAACATGATTTAAACCAAAGAAAGCTTAATGAGACCTTGAAAGGGGTGGTAGAGGATTGTGTTAATACAGTAGGAGTTGATTTAAATACCGCCAGTCCATCATTACTAAAATATGTGGCTGGCATATCCTCAAGCCTTGCTACAAATATAATCAAATACAGGGAGGAAAAGGGCAAATTTAAAAACAGGCAGGAGCTTTTAGAGGTAAAGGGCTTAGGGCCTAAAACCTTTACCCAATGTGCAGGTTTTTTGAGGATTCCTGAGGGGGAAAATCCATTGGATAATACCGCTGTCCATCCCGAATCCTATCATATTGCAGAAAAGCTAATTGGGATGGATTTAGATAATATCGATATAGAAGATATGGCAAATCAGCTTCAAGTGGGTATACCTACCCTTAGGGATATAATAAATGAACTTAAGAAACCAGGGAGGGATCCAAGGGATGAATTACCTAAACCAATTTTTAGAAAAGACGTATTGAAGATGGAAGATCTAAAGAAGGGTATGGTCTTAACAGGTACTGTGAGAAATGTGGTGGATTTTGGTGTCTTTGTTGATATAGGAGTGAAGCAGGATGGACTAGTCCATATTTCCCATTTATCCCCCAAATATGTAAAACATCCAAAGGAAGTTGTTCAGGTTGGTGATATGGTGAAGGTGAAGATACTGGGTATTGATATTGATAGGGGAAGAATATCATTAAGTATGAAGGGTGTTTAGTTATGGAGGCGGATTAGGTGTGTAATATTGATGTTCTTTTAAAGGAAGGAACGGATTTTATTGGAATCATAAGTTCCTACCATGGGGAAGATGAGTTTAGGCTCATCAATAAAAGTTTGAAGGACTTATTAGATAGTGGCGGTGGAATAGTCTATATTTGCTCTAAACCTATAGAGGTTGGATGTATAAACAATTTAAAAGGGGAATGGGGAAAAGACTCTGAGTACATCTTAAATAGTGATAGGCTAGTATTCATATGTAGGGATTACTACTTAAATGAAAATGGTGTAGATATTGATGGATTCTTAAAGACTATTAAGAAGGGAATAAGTAGATTGAATAGGATGGAAAGCAATACAAGTATTGTTTTTATGACTTTTGATTCCCTTTGGTCCCCGGTGGTAAAAGAGGATCTTAAGCTTATCCATGAAGCCTTTAAGGATTTAAGCAAATCATATGGCACTAAATTCCTTATCAGGTATTTTATAGATAAGTTTAAAAATGAATATATGGATAGTTTGCTTAAGTACTATGATTTTATATTAGTAGATGGAATAGATAGCTTCCAGGTTTACACTCCAGAAGATTTGATCCATGATGCATTCAGGCACTTATCAGAGGATAAGGCAATGGAACATATGGCTAGGGAGGAAATTATCAGGACAGAATATTTGCGAAATTTGGGGGAATTGCTGGAGGGAACCCTCCATGACATTAACAATTTATTGGTATCAATAATAGGTTATGCCCAACTTTCCCAAAACCAGGATGACCTGGAGGAAATAAAGGAGTATCTTGAAATAATTGCTAAAGTTGCCCTGGATGGGGAAAAGATTACAAATAGGATAAAGGAAAAAATTAAGGGCAATTATGAATCCTTAAAAGAGGTATATTACTTCAATTACATAATAAATAATTGTGTAGAGATGGTAAAGCATAAATTTAAAATTCCAGGGATGGACATAGTGGTAGATTTAAATACAGATAGCTATATTTACTGTAATGAATACGATATTAGGCATTCAATAGTAAATATAATGTTGAATGGAGTAGATGCTATGGAGGGTCTTGGAACCCTGACTATAAGGTCCTATGAAAAGGAGGATCATATAGTATTGGAAATTTCTGATACGGGGAAGGGAATGGACCAGAGTACCATGGATAGGATTTTTGAACCCTATTTTACCACCAAAGGTTCTAAGGGAACAGGTTTAGGGTTGAGTTTGGCTAAAAGGATATTCAATATGCATAATGGAGAGATTCAGGTGGAAAGCCAGCTGGGGAAAGGCACCAAGTTTACTATATTATTGCCTATTTACAAATATGAGGATAAAGTTGCTGAAGCTCATGGGGATAATTATAAAGTAAATAAAAACAAAATATTATAAAGGAATAGGGAGGAGATTCAATGCTTTTTATAAAGAACGGCCGAATATATACTATGGCGGGAGAGATAATAGAAAATGGGTCTATTTTAATTAAGGATGGCAAAATATTGGAAGTGGGAAAGGAATTGGTAGCCCCTTTAGATGCTAAAGTGATAGATGCAGAGGGGAAAATGGTATTTCCAGGCTTTATAGATGCCCATTCCCATTTAGGCATGTGGGAGGAAGGGATAGGTTTTGAAGGAAGCGATGGAAATGAAATGGTGGATCCAGTTACCCCCCATTTAAGGGCAATAGATGGGATAAATCCAATGGATATGTCCTTTGAGGAAGCCTATAAGGGAGGGGTAACCACAGCTGTTACTGGACCTGGTTCTGCCAATGTTATAGGAGGAATGTTTGCAGCTATAAAGACCTATGGCAAAAGGGTAGACGATATGATAATCAAAGAGCCGGTGGCCATGAAGGTAGCCTTTGGGGAAAATCCTAAGAGGGTTTACAATGACCAGAAAAAATCCCCTATAACTAGGATGGCTATTGCTGCCATACTAAGGGAAAACCTATTTAAGGCAAAACAGTATATGGAAAAGAAGGAAGGGGCTAAAGATGATCCAAGCAAGATGCCTGAATACGATATGAAGATGGAGGCCCTAGAAAGGGTATTAAGAAGGGAAATCCCCATAAAGGCCCATGCCCATAGGGCAGATGATATATTTACAGCACTAAGGATTGCAAAGGAATTCGATGTAGATATTACCCTAGACCACTGTACAGAGGGCCATTTGATAGCAGATTATTTGGCCAGAGAAGGAAAGGCGGCTATAGTTGGGCCTTCCTTAACAGAAAGGTCAAAATATGAATTGAAAAATCTCACCTTTGACACTCCAAGGATTCTTCATGAGGCTGGTGTCAAAATTGCCATAACCACAGATTCTCCAGTAATCCCCCTTCATTACCTGCCCATATGTGCAGGCCTTGCCCACAAGTCTGGATTAGATGAAATGGAGGCCTTAAAGGCTATAACAATAAATCCTGCTCAAATTGTTGGTATTGATGATAGAGTGGGTAGTATAGAAGTAGGCAAGGATGCAGACATAGTCATATTTGATGGCAATCCTATCAAGGATATCCAATGTAAGACCTATATGACCATAATAGATGGTGAAATAGTATATAAAAATAGTTAAAAGAGAGGAGTGGATTTATTGAAACTAGGATTTATAGTAAATCCTATTGCAGGTATGGGAGGCAAGGTAGGGCTTAAAGGTACCGATGGAGAGGAAATACTAAAAAAGGCTATAGAGCTTGGAGCAAGGCCAGAATCTCCAGATAAGGCAAAAAAAGCCCTAGAGGTATTAGTTCCTGTTAAGGATAGGATACAGTTATTAACATGTCCTGGAGATATGGGAGAGTATGTAGCTACTGACTTGGGATTTAATGTAGAGATAATAGGTGAAAGTAAAGAAAAAGTGGGCCCTTCGGATACAGAGAAGGCGGCAGTAGAGATGGTGGAAAGGGGAGTAGAATTACTACTATTTGCTGGTGGAGATGGGACTGCAAGAAATATTCATAATGCCATAGGCAGCAAGGTGCCTGTAATTGGAATACCAGCAGGGGTCAAAATCCACTCGGGAGTATTTGCAAACCATCCTAGGGCAGCTGGAGAGATAGCTTTAAAATATATTCAAGGGGAAGATTTGAGTATTAAGGAAATGGAAGTAATGGATATTGATGAGGAGGAGTTTAGGAAGGGTAGGGTAACGGCAAAACTATTTGGATACATGAAGGTTCCCTTTGAACCCTATCTGGTACAAAACTTGAAATCTGGAGGATTAGAAGGGGAAGAGGCGGCCTTAGATGGCATATCCGATAAGATAATAGAGCAGATGGAAGAGGATGTGATATATATAATAGGTTCTGGAACCTCTACCAGGCCTATTATGGAAAAGCTGAGACTACCCAATACCCTATTAGGTATTGATTTAGTTAAAAATAAAAAGCTCTTAGCCTCTGATGTGGGAGAAAGGGAGATATTAGAATATATAGAAGGTAATAGGGCTAAGATTATAGTTACGGTAATTGGAGGTCAAGGCTATATATTTGGAAGGGGCAACCAGCAGATTAGTGGAGAAGTAATAAAAAAGGTAGGCAAGGAGAACATAATAGTTATTGCGTCTAAACAAAAGCTAAGGTCTTTGGACGGAGGCCCTCTATTGGTAGATACGGGGGATGATGAAGTAAATAAAATGTTCAATGGATATATGAAGGTAAGAACCTCCTATACAGAAGAAACCATCCATCCAGTTAAAGGACTGTAACCAATATTGGTATTAGGCACTAACTTGTTTGGTAAATTTTGGGGCTAACAGCCCCTTTTCTATTCTGAGTGGAATCTGGACCTAACTTTAACTTTTCTTCCCAAATTTTAAGGGGAATATGCAAGTACCTATTTTTGCTTTTTGTCTTTTCCTGACATAAAAGTTAGCAAAGCTGCTAATTTTTGCTATTGTTAGTGTAAAATAATTGTAGGAAAAAATACAAAAAAGAATAGCCCCATATGTTATGATAGAAGTGTCAAAAACAAAAATCATAATAAAGGAGGCTATTCTTATGAATACAATTATACACGAAATTATAGAAAAAATCA
>JAAYEM010000103.1 GCA_012728725.1 Tissierellia bacterium
ACTTGTGAATAAACCTCCTTTGTATGTTTTTTTTAGCCAATTAACATTTTAGCAGGTTTATTTCACGAGTGCATTTTATTTTTAGAAAAAATAAATGTTAGGGTAAATTATTTTCCACCCCAACATTTATTATAGAGCCTTTTTTTAGTTAATATCAATATTGGAAAAGCTTCTTGATACTTAAACAATAGATTGTATATAATATAATTATAATAGAAGGGAGAGTATAGATGATATTCGATTTACATGTACATACTACTTTTTCAGATGGATTACTTAGTCCTGAGGAAATGGTTAAATTGGCTTATAAAAAGAATATAGACGGTATTGCAATAACAGACCATGATACCATATTAGGGATTGAACCTGCAATCAAATATGGTAAAGAAATAGGAAATATTAGCATCATACCTGGTATCGAATTTAGCTGTATATATAAAGACGAAGAGGTCCATATATTAGGTTACTTTATCGATTATACATCACAAGTTCTTATAGATATTACAAACAATTTAAGAAAGAATAGAATCGCTAGAATCTTTAAAATGTTGGAAAAAATCAACAAGTTAGGTATGGAATTGACTTTTGATGAAGTTAAAGCCTATTCAAAAGCTGGCTACATGGGTAGGCCCCATGTAGCCAGGGCACTAGTTGATAAGGGTTACGTTGATAGTATTCATGAAGCATTTGAAAAGTATATTAGTAGGGGAAAGCCTGGATATGTGGAAAGAAATAGTCTGAAAATCGAAGAAGCTATAAATCTAATTCATAATACAAATGGTATAGCAGTTTTAGCACATCCGGGTCTACTAAAGGATAAAAAAATAATCGATTATTGCATAAATCTAGGCATAGATGGAATAGAAGTCATCCATTCTAAACACAAGAAGGAAGATGTTAATTTCCTAATAGATATATGCAAAAGGTCAAATCTAATTATTACTGGAGGTTCAGATTGTCATGGAAAACTTAAATCTGGTGACTATCTATTAGGGAATTATTATGTAAACATTGATCATATTCCAATTATGAAAGGAAGATTATAATTGGCTAACTACAGTGGTGAAAGAAACAGACAATTTCCCTCTAAAATCAGCACTACTTCTTTCGTAAAATTATACATTCTCCATCTACTAAAAGAAAAAAGTTATTATGGTAATGAAATAATTGAAGAAATCAAAAGCCGGCTGGAAAACAAATGGGAACCAAGCCCGGGAATGGTATATCCTCTTTTAAGGGAACTAGAGAAGGAAGGATATATTACAGGTTGGTGGGAAGAACCTGATAAAAGATCTATTAGAAGATATCGGCTCACCGATGAAGGTTATAAACATTATCAGAGGATATTATTACAGTACAAACCAAGTTTTGAAGATTCCCTTTCTATTGTGCAAAATGTACTAAAGGACATATATAAGATGAAATTTTGAATATCCCATAAAAATGACTAATGGCCTAATTAATTTGAGCATACACTTAAACTATTATATCAATAGTATAATTAAATAACTATATGGAGGTTATATTAATGAAAGAATTGCTATCTAAAAAAGGATTGGAAATATCGCCATCAGTAACCCTTGATATAACTGCAAAGGCTAAAGCCATGAAAGCAAAAGGAATTGACGTAATAGGTTTTGGTGCAGGAGAACCAGATTTTAATACCCCTGAAAATATTAGAAAAGAGGCCATTAAGGCTATTGAAAATGGTCTAACCAGATATACACCCGCTTCAGGTATAATAGAACTGAAGAAGGCTATATGTGAAAAATTAAGAAATGAAAATGGCCTTAATTATAGTACAGACAATATAATTATATCTAATGGAGCTAAACATTCCATTTATAACGCATTGATGGCAATCCTAAATCCAGGAGATGAAGTTATAATAGGGGTGCCCTATTGGGTCAGCTACCCAGAATTAATTAAAATAGCTGGTGGTAAGCCTGTATATATTCAGACAAAAGAAGATAATGACTTCAAATTCACTGTTGATGATTTAAATGCTGTATTGAATGATAGAACTAAAGCTATCATACTAAACAGTCCCAGTAATCCAACAGGATCTATCTATGATGAAAATGAATTAAAATTAATAGCAGATTGGGCTGTTGAAAATAATATATTGGTTATATCTGACGAAATTTATGAAAAATTAATCTATGAGGGTGAGCATATTAGCATTGCTTCTATAAATGATGACATAAAAAGGTTAACCATAGTAATAAACGGTATGTCTAAAGCCTATGCAATGACTGGATGGAGAATAGGGTATGCAGCAGCCCATGAAGATATTATAAAAGTAATGAGCAATTTGCAAAGCCATACCACATCCAACCCCTGTTCCATATCTCAATATGCCAGTATTGCAGGCTTGTTAGGAAATCAGGATAGTGTTTTAGAAATGAAAAAACATTTTGAGGAAAGAAGAAATTATATGGTGGATACCATTAATTCCATAGATGGATTAAGTTGCAAAAAACCAAGGGGAGCCTTTTATATAATGGTAAACATATCAAAACTAAAAGGAAGGACCATAAAGGGAGCAATTATTAATAGTTCCTTAGATTTTGCAAAAGTCCTCCTTGATGAAGGCAAAGTAGCGGTAATACCGGGAATAGCCTTTGGCGACGACAACTACATTAGGCTATCATATGCCACATCAATGGAAAATATAAGGGTAGGCTTAGAAAGAATTAAAAATGTAATTGAAAATAACTAATAGTCCTTTAGTTAAATGTATGCAGGTTTATATAATATATTTATGCGAACCTTTTTATTTATATATAAAATGAGGGGATATTTATGATGAATAGGTACTTAAGAAATATGAAAGCATTATCGCCAGAGGAAATTTATAAACTGAATAATAGCAAGGTCTGTGTTGTTGGTTGCGGCGGACTAGGTGGTTACATAATTGAAATGTTAGGTAGGATTGGAGTAGGAAATATTACAGCAATAGATGGAGATGTATTTGATGAGACTAATTTAAATAGACAATTAATTAGCCATGTAGAAAATATGGGAAAAAGCAAAGTGGAAGAAGCTAAAAGGCGAATGAGATTAATCAATCCTCATGTAAATTTTCAGGCGATAAATGCTTTAATCGACAAATCCAATGCCAATACCTATCTAAAGGATCATGACGTTGTTGTTGATGCACTAGATAATATTGAAACAAGATTATTGATTCAATATGAAGCTTCTAAATTAAAAATACCTATGGTCCATGGAGCTATAGGTGGTTTCTATGGACAAGTAACTACAATATTTCCAGATGACTTTACATTAGATATACTGTATCCAAATGGAAATAGGGAGGGGAAGGGTATAGAAAAAGAACTAGGAAATCCATCCTTTACTCCTCCATTAGTAGCTTCAATACAGGTTGCAGAAGTTATAAAGATACTTATAAACCGAGGTGAACTGTTGAGGAAAAAGGTTTTATTCATAGACCTTTTAGAGAACAATTTTGATATTATAGACTTTAATAAATAATAATCAATGGGTACTTTCTTTATCCTTTGGGGAAGTGGGTTTTCAATAATAATATTATGTTAACCATATCTAAAGAATTATCGATACCACTGTGCAGTTGATGGATAAAAAATCAATTAGAGTATTTAAAAGGATTATAAGGCCCATATTGAGTCTTAGGGCTATTTTGGCAAACAACTATAAAATAATATGGATAGTTATGTTCTGGGCCCTTGTAAGTTAAATGAGGGGCCCTTTCTTGCTTACGATATAAATATTTGACTCTTAATAAATCCATAGATGGGATAGAATTAAATAGATTATAAGTTTAGTTAATATTTAATAATTTTTATAATAAAAGAAGGGTTTTTTGAACTTATGTAGAAATATAACATTAGTCACAAAATAACTATTTTGTGACTAATGTTATAGAAAATATAGAAATGAGGGAAAAATATGCACAATATACCACTAATACTTGAAGACTATCTCAATTATATGGAAACTATTAAAGGTACTTCTCCTAATACAACCAAAGAGTACTTTTTTGATTTAAGAACTTTTTTTAGGTTTATTAAACTTAGATATAAATTAGTAGATAGCAGTACCCCATTTGATGAAATTGATATTAGTGATGTGGATCTGGAATTGATTAAAAAAATTAATTTGCAAGATCTACATGCTTTTGTTTCCTACATTGATAAAAACAGGGATAACGAAAACTCTACTAAATCAAGAAAAATATCTAGTTTAAGATCCTTCTTTGGATACCTCTATTCTAAAGTAAACCTTATAACTAAAAACCCAGCTGAAAATTTAGAATCTCCAAAACCTGATTCTAGGCACCCTGTATACCTTACATTAGAAGAATGTGAAATACTTTTAAAAACCGTATTAGAAAATAAAAATGAATTCTTTAGAAAACGGGATTATGCAATTATTTTGCTCTTTTTAAATTGTGGTTTGAGGCTTTCCGAATTATCCAGCATTGATTTAAATAAAATTAAAAAGGACACCCTAACCGTAATCGGAAAAGGTAATAAGGAAAGAACTGTCTACTTAAATAAGGCCTGTATAGATGCAATAAACGATTATATTGCAGTAAGACCTAAGGATGCAATAGATAAAAATGCCCTATTCTTAAGCAAAAGAAAGCGAAGGATGAGCAATAGGGCCATACAGCATATGATAGATAAATATCTGGAAAAAGCTGGTTTTGACACTTCTATTTATTCAACCCATAAACTTAGACATACCGCTGCTACCTTAATGTACAAATATGGCAATGTAGACATTAGGGCATTGCAACAAATACTGGGCCATGCAAATGTATCTACTACCCAAATATATACCCATATAGATGATGAAAGATTAAGGGAAGCAGTTAAAAGCAATCCTTTAGCCAATATCAAGCCTATTTCATCTACTAAAGACCTTAAAAGTAATAAGGAATAACAGGTAAAAGCTTACCTGTTATTCCTTATTTACAATTGTATCTTATTGGTATTTTTATTAGATCACCGGGATAAATATCTGCACTGTCCATATCGTTAAACTTCATAATTTCATACACCATTTTTCTTACATCATATTCTAAGGGCATATTATCTAGAGCAATCTTCCACAAGGTATCCCCTCTTTTTACCCTAACTTCTACATATCCCTCTTCATATACAGAACTATATGCTCTATTATGGCTGATTAAAAAAAATATAAGTATAGGTAATATGACCATAATAGCTAAAAAGGATATAAACCTTTTCATATCTACAATCCTGTATCTTTTTATTTTCATAGGCCCACCTCGCACACTTGTTCAAAACGTTTGTTCTGTTAATTATATTGTATTGGAACAACTGTTCTTTGTCAATAGTTTTTTCTAATTATTAGAACTTATGTTTGAATGTTAAGCCCCCATATGGTATAATGTATAAAAGTCCATATATCTGTTTATACTTATTCTCCAGCTTTTAAAAGATTTCTTATTATTGCGAGGTGTCTAAATATGTATGAAGATTTAAATCAAAGTCAAATTGACATATTGCTTTTTATTAAAAACCATATACAAAAAAAAGGCTATCCCCCTTCCGTAAGGGAGATTTGTAAGGGTGTAAATCTAAAATCAACTTCTACTGTCCACAGGCATTTAGAAAAATTGGAATCAAAGGGATATATAAGAAAGGACCCTACCAAGCCTAGGGCAATAGAAATACTGGATAGAGAAGATGCCTTATTTGAAACCAAAAAAACTGTTGATATACCTATAATAGGTAAGGTTACAGCTGGACAACCAATCCTTGCTATAGAACATATTGAAGATACCTTTCCAGTGCCTATAGAATTAGCCGAAAGAGGACCCCTTTTTATGTTAAAAGTTCAAGGGGATAGTATGATCAATGCAGGCATATTAAGCGGAGATTATGTCCTCGTTAAGCAACAAAACCATGCTTTAAACGGGGATATTGTAGTAGCATTGCTGGATGATGAAGCAACTATCAAAAGATTTTTTAAAGAGGAAGATCATATTAGACTTCAACCTGAAAATGATTCCATGTCACCAATAATAACTAACGACGTAACAATTCTTGGAAAAGTCATTGGCTTATACAGAAGGTTTTAGTAATCTATAACACTAAAAAACAAGCTAATTTTATAAAATTAGCTTGTTTTTCTCTATTAAATCGTTCTTGTAAAAATTGTTTAAAGATTTCATAACGCCAAGTTTACAGTGCTCATAAGTCAATCCACCCTGATAATATGCAAAATACGGCTCTCTCATAGGCCCATCGGCACTTAACTCTATAGATGAACCATCTATAAAGCCTCCAGCTGCCATAACTACCTTATCCTCATATCCAGGCATATCCCAGGGCAATGGTGTTACATATGAATCAACAACAGAGGCATTTTGAATACCCTTACAAAATTCTACAACCCTCTCTGGAGAATTAAATTTAATTGCTTGTATTATGTCGCTCCTAGTCTCCTCAATATCTGGAACTATTTCAAACCCCAATTCCTTGTATACTATACCTACCAATAGGGCTCCTTTTAAAGCCTCTGCTACTATATGTGGAGCCAAAAATAAACCTTGCAATGTAGTTCTTGTAGTTCCAAAGGTCAATCCACAATCTTTACCTAAGCCAGGTGCAGTACTCCTATTTGCAATCTGCTCTACTAGACTTGCTTTTCCAACTATATAACCACCGGATAAGGCTAATCCTCCTCCTGGATTCTTAATAAGAGAACCAGCCATAATATCAGCTCCTACATCAGTAGGCTCCCTTTTTTCTATAAATTCACCATAGCAATTGTCAATCATAATTATAATATCTTCAAATTTCTTTTTTATCTCTTTAATTGCAGTCTCCATTTCATCTATGGTTATGGCCTTCCTATCGCTATAACCTGTAGACCTTTGAATAAGCAACAATTTTGTATCATTTGATATATTGTCCATCACTTTACCAACATCAATTTTCCCATTTTTCAAAGGAATTTCCCTGTATCTTATACCATAATCCATCAAGGTTCCAACTTTATTTCCCTTTACACCGATTACCTTTTGCAAAGTATCGTAGGGACTGCCAGTTATGGATATAAACTCATCACCTGGCCTTAATAATCCAGATAATGTTAAAGTAATAGCGTGGGTTCCAGATACTATTAAGGGCCTAACTAAAGCGTCTTCTGTATTGAAAACCATAGAGTAAATTTCCTCTACCTTATCTCGACCAACATCCCCATATCCATAACCTGTAGTCCAGTTAAAATCAGTAGAGCTTAATCTAGCCTCCTGCATACTCTTTATTACCTTATACTGATTGTACTCCTTCACCTTATCAATATATTTAAACTTGTCAATTATCAGCCTTTCTTTTGAATTAACAAACTCTATAACTTTTTCATCAATCCCGAATTGTTTACATAATATATTTATTGTATCCTTGTCCATAAGTATCAACCTTTCTTTTGTTAACAATACAAAAGCCTCTGATAATCTCAGAGACAATTGTTTGAAAATTTAATTTATTCTTCTGTGTTTTTACTAATTAAATCAAGGGGTTTTATTGGTATTATTGTAGATATGGCATGCTTATATATAAGCTGCTGTTTGCCCTCACTTTCTATTATAATAGTATAGTTGTCAAATCCTTGTACTGTCCCCTTAATCTGGTACCCATTTACCAAATAAATAGTAATTCCTATGTTTTCCTTCCTTGCCTTGTTAAGAAATAAATCTTGTAAATTTATATTTGCCTTCACAAAATTCCCTCCCCTATATATCTAGTTTAATTATTTTTTTAGCCGAATTGATAATAAATTCAGTTACTTCATCAATAGAATCAAATTGACTAACATCAATCCATTCTATTCTATTATCTCTTCTAAACCATGTCAATTGTCTTTTAGCAAACCTTCTCGTATTTCTTTTTAAAATTTCAATGGCCTTATCTAATTCTATCTTTCCCTCTAAATAAGGGATTATTTCTTTATATCCTATACCTTGCATAGATACTAAATCTTTAGTATAGCCCATATCTAACAACTTTTGTACTTCTTCTATCAAACCTTTTTCAATCATTTCATCAACTCTCTTATTAATACGGGGATATAGTTTCCTTCTATCCATAGTTAATCCAAACATGGCCAGATTATATTTATCTACCTCTTTTCTAAAATCCTTGTTGTAATAGGACATAGGTTTTCCCGTCTCATGAAAAATCTCTAAGGCTCTGATTATTCGCTTTCTATCATTAGGATTTATCCTTTGTGCAGATAATGGATCTACCTTACATAGTTCATCGTAGATATATTGATTACCATATGTATCTGCTATCTGATTATATTTTTTTCTAAACTCTTCATTAGTTTCTACTCTAGTAAACTTTAATTCGTAAACTATAGAATTAAGGTAGAGGCCGCTCCCCCCAACTATTATTGGTATTTTGCCAGACATATTAATCTTATGAATATAATACTCTGCTTTTTCCTTATACTCAGCCACGGTAAAATCTTCATCTGGATAGACTATATCAAGCATATAATGGGGAATGTTTTCCATCTCTTCTTTGCTGACCTTAGCTGTACCTATGTCCATATACTTATATATTTGCATTGAGTCTGCAGAAATTATTTCACCATTTATTTTTTGGGCAAGATCGATAGATACTGCTGTTTTCCCTACTGCAGTTGGTCCAACAATTACTATTAGGTTTTCCTTTCCATCCATTATAATCATCCCCTTATACAATTCTTTTAAACTCCTTTTCTAAATCTTCCCTTGATATCTCTATAATTGTTGGCCTGCCATGGGGACAAGTAAATGGATTTTTTGTATTCTTTAATTGGTCAAATAAACTTTTAATCTCTAAATTAGTAATAGAATCACCACTTTTAATGGCTTTAGTACAGGCTATTTTCATTATTTTATCCAGCTTAACTTCATAACTGCTTCTTATATTGGAACCTATAGTATCAAGCAATTCAAAAAATAATTTCTTTATTTCAGGTTTCCCGAATATAATTGGAACCCCTCTGATTATAACACTATTTGTTCCAAACTCTTCCAACTCAAATCCTAATTTTCTAAAAAGCTCCATGTTTTCCATTACAGTTGCAAATTCCCCATTGGTCAACTCTATTATTTCAGGTGTAATAAGCTTTTGGGTTACAACCCTTTCATCTTCATATTCCCTTTTATACCTTTCATACATTATCCTTTCATGTGCAGCGTGTTGATCTATAATGTAAAGTTTGTTAAGTTCCAAATTCTCAACCAAAATATAGGTGGAAAACACAACCCCTACTATCCTTCCTCTTTCAAAAATATCATTAAATCCATTTCTTTTCTCCCCACTTATTCCAGTTTCAATAGTATTGCCTTTATCCTTATCTAGGTATTCTACATTCTCCTCTAACACATTATTTTCACTTTCCATGGAACTATCGTACGGACTATCATATGCTTTCCATTCCCCATTTCCCCCATCTACCTTGTATAAAAGAGGTAATTCTTCAATTTTATCATCTATTTTTCCCTCTGCTAATAAGGCTTTTGGGATGGACATTGCTTCATATATAGTTTTATCTACAATATCCTCTAGCACTTCCTGGATATTTAGCTGATTACTAAATTTAATTTGTTGTTTAGTAGGATGGATATTAACATCAATAAAAGATGGATCTACCTCTATAAAGATCAAAAAAACGGGAAATCTATTGTTGGGTATAACGGATTTATATCTACTTTCAATTATATTAGATATAAAATCATCCTTAATATATCTGTTGTTTACATAGATGTATTGATGATTTCTGTTACTCCTATAAAAGGTATTATTAGATATATATCCATATATTCTTAAATTTTCCCTTTCATAATCAACTTTTATTAGATTATCGCTAAATTCTTTACCTAATAAAGTGTAGACATTTGTAATTAAATCATTATTCTTTGTAGTATTAAATATAATTTTATTATCTTTAATAAATTTAAATGTAATCCCTTCATTGCCTAAAGCCAATTTATATAATATATCACTTATATGATTAGATTCTACAGTATCACTTTTCAAAAATCCTTTCCTTACCGGCAAATTATAAAATAAATCCCTAACTATCATGGTAGTTCCTTTAGGACATCCTACCGGTTGCTGCCTGACTATTTTTCCTTCTTCTACAAAAGCTTGAATACCTGATAAACTTCCCTCTGTTTTAGTCAAAACCTCAACTTTTGAAACTGCAGAAATACTAGCCAGTGCTTCCCCTCTAAATCCAAAGGACATTATCCTATACAAATCATCTACAGTGTTTATCTTGCTGGTTGAGTGACGTTTAAATGCTATTTGCAAATCCTCTTCAAGGAACCCATCTCCATCATCTGTAACCCTTATATAAGATTTTCCACCATTCCTAATTTCTACAGTAATACTTGATGAGTTTGCATCTAAAGAGTTTTCTACAAGTTCTTTTACTATAGATGAAGGTCTTTCAATGACCTCACCTGCTGCAATCTTTTGTACCGTTAACTCATCTAATACTTTAATTTTACTCATTCTATGCCCTCTCCCTAAGCTTTTTAGCTTCTTCCTTTAGCTCATATAATATATTTAATGCCTCAATAGGAGTTAGCCTTAAAACATCTAAATTATTTATCTTTTCTATGAAATAATCCTTTTTATAATCTAAAATATTCAATTGACGATTGTACTCCCTGGGCTTGCTAATGTTTATTAGCTCTTGTTTTTGTTCAATCTGGAATAGGACTTCATTTGCTCTATCAATAATCTCCTGGTCTATTCCGGCTAATTTAGCTACTTCTATCCCATAGCTTTTATTAGTGCTTCCTTCAACAATCTTCCTTAGAAATATTATTTCTTCCCCTTTTTCTTCAACTAAAATAGTGAGATTTTTTACTCCTTCAATGGTATTTTCTAATTCTACCAATTCATGGTAATGGGTTGCAAATAAGGTCTTGGCCTTGATCTTTTTAGCAATATACTCTACCAAAGCCCAGGCTATACTAAGGCCGTCATAGGTACTGGTACCCCTACCTACTTCATCTAAAATAACTAGACTGTTCTCTGTGGCATTTTTTACAATATTGGATACTTCCTTCATTTCCACCATAAAGGTACTTTCCCCTTGGGATAAATTATCAGCCGCCCCTATCCTGGTAAAGATCCTATCTACTATGCTTATATCAGCCTCCTTTGCTGGCACAAAAGAACCTACCTGGGCTAATAGGGTAATAATAGCAACCTGCCTCATATAAGTAGATTTCCCCGCCATATTAGGGCCAGTTATAATTTGAACCCTGTTATCCTTACTGCCTATATAAGTGTCATTAGGTACAAATACATTGTCTACTATAGTTTGTTCTACTACAGGATGTCTTCCTTCTACTATATTGATTATTCCTTTATTATTCAGCTTTGGTCTTACATAATCATACTTATAAGCCACTTGTCCAAAAGCATTTAATACATCAATTTCTGAAATAATCCTACTAACCCTTTGTATCCTATTAGTTTGTTCCTTAACCTTTATTCTAATATCATTAAATATATTATATTCTAAATCTACTATTCTTTCCTCTGCACCTAATATTTTCATCTCGATTTCCTTCAAAGGCTCTGTATAAAACCTTTCAGAATTGCTTAAGGTTTGTTTCCTTATAAAATAGTCAGGAACTAAGTCTAAATTAGCCTTTGTTACCTCAAAAAAATAGCCTGTTTTTTTATTAAATCCTATTTTCAAACTCTTAATACCCGTCTTTTTCCTTTCTTCTGCTTCTAAATCTGCCAGCCACTTTTTCCCGTCTATGCTTGCCTTCTTTAATACATCCAATTCCTCATCATATCCTAATTTTATTAATCCTCCTTCTCTAACAGAAATAGGAGGATCGTCTACAATTGATTTATCGATTAAATCATATATATCCTCTAAAGTATCAATCTTCATCCCCAATTCAACCAATAGTTTGTCGTTAGATTTTAGTAGTATATCCTTTAGTTTAGGTATAATACCAATAGATATTTTTAATGAACATAAATCTCTAGCATTACAATTGCCATAGGATATTTTTCCTATTAGTCTCTCTAAATCATATATCTTCTTTAAACATTCTTTTACCTCATCCATTAATATGGGATTATTAACAAATAATTCGACTATTTCCTGACGCTTTTCAATCTCTTTTATATCTAATAGAGGCTGTTCTAGCCAATTTTTCAATAATCTTCCTCCCATTGCCGTGGAAGTTTTATCCAACACCCAGATTAAGGCTCCTTTTTTTTCCCTACCCATTATGGTATGATGGATTTCTAAATTCTCACGGGTATTTATATCTAATATCATATAATCTGCTGGATTATAAAATTGCAACCTGTTTATATGTTCTAAAGAATCTTTTTGAGTACTATAAAGATAATCGATTAGTTTACCTGTAGATATTATTGAATAGATCCTATCCTTTAATCCTAATACCTCTAAATTCTCCACATTGAAATGCTTTACAATTATATCTATCCAATCATGCTTGTGTATTATATCCCCTTTATATACGTTTATATATGGCCTCAATTTATTTTCTATGGTTTTAATTATCTTCTTATTTTGGGTAAAGCTTTCATTACATATTATTTCTGAAGGTAATATTTTTCCCAATTCATCTAGTATAAAGTCATATACATTATCCTTATCCCTTAAATATTCAGTAGTATACATTTCCCCTGTAGAGCTGTCAACGTAGGATAAGCCCGCCCCAAAATCATCCATATATATAGATACAAGATAATTATTGGATTTTTCATCTAATACATTGGTATCAATTATAGTTCCAGGGGTTACTACCCTTATTACATCTCGCTTTACTAATCCTTTTGCTTTTGAGGGATCTTCTAACTGCTCACATATGGCAACCTTATACCCTCTTTCAACCAATTTGGCAATATATACATCAGCTACATGATAAGGCACACCACACATGGGAGCCTTTTTATCTCCACCAGCATCCCTTTGAGTTAATGCTATTTCAAGTTCCTTTGATGCTATTATGGCATCATCAAAAAACATTTCATAAAAGTCCCCTAATCTAAAAAACAAAATAGCATCCCTATATTTTTCTTTTACTTCTTTATATTGTTTCATCATTGGTGTTAAATTATCCAAAATAACAACCTCCGATTTAAATAATATGCCCTTCTAGAGTAAATGTTTTCACAGTGGTTATTTTTACATCAATCAATTTTCCTATTAAATCCTTATCTCCTTCAAAATGTATTAGCTTTCCAGTTCTGGATCGTCCAGATAGTACCTTTTCATTATTTTTGCTTACTTCTTCTACCAATACTTCTACAACCCTATCCTTATACTTAAGATTATTCTCATAAAAAATTGGATATAATACATCTAGCAATCTTTGGAAGCGCTCATGCTTTATCTCATCAGGTACTTGTTCTTCCATTTTAGCCGCTCTAGTACCTTCCCTTATTGAATATAAGAAAGTAAAAGCCGAATCATATCTAACTTTTTCTACCAGGTCTAAGGTTTCATTAAAGTCCTCCTCAGTTTCACCTGGGAATCCAACAATAATATCCGTACTAATTGCAATATCAGGTACTGCCTTTCTAAGCTTTTCAATTAACAATAGATAATCTTCCTTGGTATACTTTCTATTCATAGCCTTTAGGATCCTATTACTTCCAGATTGTACAGGCAGATGCAGATGTTCACATACCTTATCCAATTTAGCCATAGCCATAATTAACTCATCTGATAAATCTTTAGGATGGGAAGTCATAAACCTTATTCTTTCTATACCATCAATCTTGTTTACCTCTTCTAATAGTTTAGCAAAGGAAAAGTCATAGTCTAAGGTCTTTCCATAGGAATTTACATTCTGTCCTAATAAAGTTACTTCCTTATAACCTTTTGCAGCTAACTCTTCAATCTCTCTGATGATATTTTTAGGCTCTCTACTCCTCTCCCTACCCCTAGTATAGGGTACTATACAGTAAGAGCAGAAATTGTTACATCCATACATTATATTAACAAATGCTTTAAAGGAATATTTACGGTTAGCCTCTAGAACCTCTATATCATCTATTATCTCCTTATTATCCTCTACTACATCTACAACCGTTTCATTAGTTTGATTAAATCTATTGATAAGCTGAGGCAATTTGTGTATATTGCTAGTACCAAATATTATATCTACATGCTTATATTTAGATAATATTACATTTCTAGCTTCTTCTCTTTGCATCATGCAACCACAAACGGCAAGAATTAGTTCTGGCTTTCGCCTCTTTAAATCCTTTAATGCACCTAATTGGCCATAAACTTTTAACTCAGCATTTTCTCTTACTAGGCAAGTATTGTATATTATAAAATCACTGTCTTCTTTATTATCAGTCAATTCATATCCCATATTTTCTAACAACCAAGATATCTTTTCTGAATCGTGCTCATTCATCTGACAACCGTAGGTCTCTATAAAGTAGGTTTTCTTCTTACCAGTTTGCTTGTATTCAAAATCATTTCTAGCTTTGACATGTGCCATAGCTTCTAGAATCTCCTGTGAAAGTCCTTTTACCATTTTCATTTTCCACCTCGTATATTTGTAGTTTTCTTCTTTTGCATAAGTATATTATAGCATACTAAAATATTTTTTTTAATAATATATATTTTGGCTTAAGTGTTTCACTATATTATACCCTTCTTATATCAAAAATGAAATATCTATACTAATTAAAAAAGGTTCTATAATAAATGTTGGGGTGGAAAATAATTTACCCTAACATTTATTTTTTCTAAAAATAAAATGCACTCGTGAAATAAACCTGCTAAAATGTTAATTGGCTAAAAAAAACATAGAAAGGAGGTTTATTC
>JAAYEM010000104.1 GCA_012728725.1 Tissierellia bacterium
AGCCTATTCTCCACCGATTCAAATCTTTCCTCCATTGAGTCAAGCCTATTCTCCACTGATTCAAATCTCTGCTCCATTGAGTCAAATCTTTGCTCCATTGAATCAAATCTATTCTCCATAGCTGCAAACTTACTATTGGTCCCCTGTGTTAATGATAGAAGTTGATCTTGTAAATTCTCTAATAATCTGAGAATTTTTTCCTCATTACCCATACCAGTTCCTCCCGTAAAGGTTTTCGTTCAAGTATTTTCTATATTATATCATATAGGACAAATCTTATCTATTATTTCCCATTAATATATGAATACAATTATTAATCCAATATCTCCTTTACCTCTACTGGGATCAATTTCTTCTCTATTTCCTGCCTACGGTCTTCATATTGGGGAGGAAGCATAAGGCCCTTGCCTAATTCTTCAAATTTTTCATCAATGGCAAAGCCTGGACCATCTGTAGCTATTTCAAATAGGTTGCCTCCATGCTCCCTAAAGTATATGGATTTAAAATACTTCCTATTCCTGATTGGGCTCACATTATAGCCCTTATCTTCAAGGTAATTCTTCCACTCCATCATATCCTCATCATCCTTAGCCCTTAAGGCAATATGATGGACAGTGCCTATACCCATGCGGCCAAAACTTACTGGAGTGGTCTTTAAGTCTATTATATTTCCAATGGGACCAGGGGATTTAAAGCGGATTATGTCCAATTCCTGGCCTATCCTGTCAAATCCTAAAATTTCCTCTAGAAGCTGGACTGTTTTGTCTGGCAGTACAGATAATAGGGTGGCACCGCCAAATCCCTTAATAGCTACATCTGAAGTTACACCTGCAAATTCCCACTTGTTATTTTTCCCTTCTTCCCTTTCCACCAGCTTCAACTCCAATCCATGGGGATCCTGAAATTGAACATATTTCTCGCCGAATCGCTCATTTACTATATAGGGGATATTGAAATCATACAAGCGGCTCTTCCAAAATTCCATGGATCCGGGAGGTATAATATAAGAAGTGGTTGCCACCTGTCCTCCACCTATTCTCCCCTCCCTAGATTGAATAAAAGGGAAGAAGGTAATGGCAGTACCTGGGCTTCCTACTTCATCACCAAAATAGAGGTGGTAGGTATTTGGGTCATCAAAGTTTACTGTTTTTTTAATAAGCCTCAACCCTAATACACCAGCATAAAAGTCAATATTCTCCTGGGGATGGCCTACTATAGCTGTAATGTGGTGTATTCCTAAATTTTTCTTTTTCATACTAATTCCTCCAATTTAAATAAGTGTTTATTATATTATTACCACTAATGGGGCATTCCTAATCTAATTAACCAAGCCAGGGCCAACCTCTTTAAGGTCCCCTCCCTTGGGTTTCCAGTTTCCTTATCCCAGCCGGCTATTTCATAGTATAGCTCCTTGGACCTTTCATATTTTTCCCTGTCCAAGGCTACTCCCTTGGAAGGCCCATCCCTAAAGGGTTCAAAAAGCCTTTCTGGTAGGGTGTCATCTTCCCTGGTGAAGCCTTCCCTAGCGTTAAAGTATCTCATCATATTTATTTTCCTTTCCCCTATTTCCATCAATTCGTATATGGAGGTATCCCAGCCAATGCCGTATTGGGCTAGATCTACCAGATCCTTTGGTCCATAGAGGGCGGAAAATCCCCATACAAATTGACATAGGGATAAGGTATCTATGGTAGATTCAAAGCACTGGGTTTTAAAGGCAAATAGGGTCTTATCCTCATCCAGTTCAAAATTGTCATCATACCCCCTATAGACCCCAATCATGGCTAAATTCTTCCTATCCTGGCTTTCCGGTGGAAGGGTTAGGACTGGGTCATGGGCAGAGGACTGATGATCCGCCCCAAAGGGATTTACAGCATAAATAAGTCCTAAAGATGGCTTATACTGAGGCATATGGGCTGGCAATTCCTGTTTCTTTGCTGTCATACTATACTTTTCAGCCCCCTTACCTATAATCCTAGCTGCCCTATAGCTTCCCTCTGCCAATAGATTGCCTATACCCTCCCTTTTTCCTACCTTTTCAATTACTTCAAGTAAAGCCTCATCATTTCCAAAGGTGAGCTCTATCCCCCCTGTATCCTCCAGGGTTAAAATCCCCTTCTCAAAACATTCCATAGCGAAAGATATAGTAGCCCCACAGGATATGGTGTCCAGTCCATACATATTACATAATTGGTTGGCTAAGGCTATGGTTTCCAAACTTGTAATTCCACAGTAGGAGCCAAAGGAAGCTGCAGTCTCATATTCTGGTCCCCCATATATGGGGTCCACCTTGCCTTCTATCTCCACTACCCGCTTACATCTTATGGGGCAGGCATAGCAGGTATCCCTATCCTTTAATATGGTCTTAGTCATGGTGGTGCCGGTAATATTCTCTGCCCCTTCAGGGAAATACCCTGAAATCCAATTCCTAGTAGCCAAAAATCCATTCCTATGGTGGTTTATAAGCCCCCTATTGGTGCCGTGTTCTCCCAACTGCTGTAATCCATGGCTATTTTTGAATCTGTCCATTCCTTCTTTTACAAGCCTTTGGAAGTTTTCCCTATCTACAGGTATTAGGCCTAGCCTCTTCTTCACAACTACAGCCTTTAGATTCTTAGACCCCATCACTGCCCCAGTGCCATTTCTCCCATTGGCCCTATTGCACATGTTTATTATATTAGCAAACTTTACTAGATTTTCTCCACCAGGCCCTATCTGAGCTATATCTATATCCTCCTCCCCCAAATCCTCCCTAATCAGCCTTTCCCCATCTCCCGTTACCTTGCCCCATATTCCTCTTGCATCTCTTAATTCTACCCTATCCCCATCTATATATAGGTATACGGGGCTTTCAGCCCTTCCCTTAAAAACTATAGCATTCCAACCATTGGCCCTTAAATAGGCTGGGAAAAAGCCTCCCGCCTGACTATCTCCAATACCATCGGTCAATGGGCTTTTGGTGGTAACGGTAATCCTGTTGGCCCCTGCAATGGGAAGGCCTGTAAGGGGAGATACAGAGAATACCAATACATTGTCTGGAGAAAGGGGGTCTGTTTTGGGTCTTAATTCCTTCAATAATATATAGGTACCCAGGGCTGAACCTCCTGGGTATAGCCTATGGAGCCTTCCTTCTAATATGGTCTTTTTTATATTACCCCTGCTTAAATCTACTTCTAATATATTGGCATCTGGAAAGTTCATATTATCCCTCCTGTATTTAATCCTATTAATATAGTTTACCCAGGGCAAAAATCAATAATCTAAAATCCATACTTCATATTGACTTTTCCCATATAAATGATAATAATTGGAATAAGTTACAATCTAATATAAGAGGGGAGATAATATGGAAAAAAAGTTTAGAAAATATCTTAAAAAATCTCTGGTAACTAGCCTTGTGCTGGTTGTCATGATCCTGTCCACCATAATACCTGTTTGGGCTCAAGAGCTTTCAAGTCCTGATTTTAGTCCCTGGGCCATATGGACCTTACATGAGGGAGAAAGGTACGGAATCTTTCCTACTAGCTGGTATTTTAGCCACTTTAGGGCTGGCATTACGGAAGAAAGGCTAAACTCCCTGCTGGAGGCTACCGGAGAGAAAATTGCTGCATTAGGATTAGATAAAAAGGAAGGATTTGTCCCCCTTCCCTATAAAGGGGACAGAAGCCGGGGTGATGTACTAACTAGGCTATACAATATCCTGGCCCAATATGAAATCCCTGTAGGAGAATCCCCTATCCAATACATGCAGGAGCAGAAAATAATCCAGGGTACAGGTAGGGGATTGGAGCTGGACAGAACTTGCACCACAGAAGAGGCAGTTGTATTTGCTATTAGATTGATTCAGAGTCTATGTGATAATTTACAGGCAAGCTCCAAGGGATTTGCCTGGAAGCTGGAGCATAATAACAATACCATCTATTTTTTAGGCTCTATCCACATTGGTACCAGTGACCTCTATCCCATAGATAAAAAGCTAAGAGAAGCTTTTCAGGAGGCAGATGCTTTAATCGTAGAAGCTAATCTGCTGGATCAAGAAGATGGAATAGAGTACTTTTTGGACAAGGCCAGGTATCAGGACGGTAGCACCTTAAAGGATAATGTAAGTGAGGAAACCTATGAAAAGCTATTGAAAGTATTTGAAATATACGGTATCCCTGAGGAAGCCTATAATCAGTTTAAACCCTGGAGTGTAGCCAATGATTTAACAGTTCTATCCAGTAGCAGATCAGAAAACTTGCAGGAGGCAGCTGAGGCAGCTACTTTAGGAATAGATATATATTTCATTACAACTGCCACCTTGCTTGATAAGCCAATTGGAGAGCTGGAAGGTATAAGATACCAGGCAGATTTATTAGATGGAATGTCAGCTGAATTTCAGGAAATCTATTTAAATGCCGTATTGGACAGCATATTGGAACCCCCAGCAGATGAGGCTGTAGACTCTGCTGAACTTTTAGAAGAATGGCTAGACCAATGGAGAAAGGGAGATGTTGAGGGATTTGCCAACAGCTACACCACCACTGGCAAAGAAAGTGAAAACGAAATGACCAGTATACTATTCGGCCAAAGGGATAAGGATATGGCGGATAAGATTATAGAAATTTTAGAAGGGGAAGAAGGCAAAAGCTACTTTGTAGTAGTAGGAGCAGGCCATTTTGTAGGAGATAATTCCCTATTCTATCACCTAGAAGAAAGAGGATATAAGCTTGAAAGGTTGGAGTATTAACTAGTGACTTGGTGCCGGGCATTAGGAGCCGGCACTAATTTACTAACTTTCCCCAGTTTTTTATGGCCAGTTTTCCTTCAAAAATTCTATTATATCCTTAGCTTTGGGAGGGCAGCCTGGCAGGCTTTTTTCAAAGCCCTTGGTGCAGCTGCCAATTCCTAGGCCCTGTCCCCTTTTACCTTTAAATCCCTGGCCAATGTATATCCTCCCATCATAATCATAATAGCCCATGTCCCTTAATCTATCCAGGGCATGGACCAAGCTTCCATAACAGGCAGAGCAGGCCATATTTTCCTCCACATTTTTGGTTAGCTCCTCTACCAAGCTGGTCTTTGGAATGGTCATTGGGGTAGAATCCCTATTTAATTCCCTTATATTATCCTCCCATGAAAGGATCCTTCCCACCCCTATTTCCTCCGCCATCCCTATATAGGGAACATCCTCTATATCATAGCCTAATAATTGGGCAACATAGCTGTCAATTAGCACTGGATCCTTACCCACTATTACCCTGTTCATCTGGACGGGATTTCCCCCTTCTTCAAAATTTAAATCCCCTATTATTCCATCCACTATTATCAAGTCCTGCTTTATCACCTTATTGAGATAGGCTATAGGCTTATGGAGTCCCATGGTGTGGAAACGCCTTTTTTCCTTATTGGGAATACAACCCTTCATATTCTTTAGGGCACAGGTAATATGGGTTTGGCAGTGGCCCTTTAGCACCGGCATATTGATTAGATAATCAACTTCCATTATACTATGGCAAACTGAAAGGCTAATGCCATCTACCTCATAATCCCTATAGCTATCCTTTTGTAGATCTATCAAAGGGATATTATGCTTTTTTGATATTTCTTCATATCCACATACCTTAAAGGCCAAGGAGGTCTTATCCCCTACCCAGGCCCCTTCCAATATGGATATATTATTATAGCCCTTATCCTTTAGATACTCTACTACTCCTTCAACCAAGTGGGGGCAGGTTGTAGCTCCAGAAGTATAAGGCTTGGCAACAACCAAATTGGGTTTAATGCCTATTAATGAATCCTTGCTGGGTATTTCCCTTTCCAAATCTATCTCATCCAGTATCCTACTTACCATGGATTTGGGCTCATCCCCGTAGATGATATAGATTATATTGGTATCCATCCCTTTCACCTCTGTTAATATAATATCCTCTATCTATTATACCAAATAAAATATTGATACCCGGCACTAACTTTTACTGCCCTTGCTGTTGGCTGGATTTAGGATTATGCTGGGAGTAATACGTTAGGAGAAGGTTGACCCTAGCCAGCATGCTTGTAAATTAGGGCAAAGTCGTAGCTAAATTGACAGGCCATTAGGCTTTTGCCTGAATAAGTTAACAAGTTAGTGCCAGATTCCAACATTTGCCTGTGTAAGTTCTGGTAATTGCCCACAGCATGTTTACATAAAATTTAAATTTTTATATAATAACCCTTGTTGTAAATCTATCCTATGACTGAATCCTAAATTTTAGGTACGAGGGAACCAAAGGAAGGGGCTAGGCCCCAATCCAAAGCTAACTTCGAAGAAGAAATTTAGGAAGGAAGTGGATAGAAATGGTTAAAAGGAAAGTAAGTTTTATATTTTTACTGGTATTGATCTTGGTAGTAGGGGCAATACCAGTGTCCGCCAGTGGGTTTACTAGAACCCTAAAATATGCTGACAAAGGTGAAGACGTAGCAAGGCTCCAGAAAGCATTATACGAATTAGGCTACTATAATTTTCACATTGACGGCATCTATGGGAAAATAACTGAAAGGGCTGTTATCAATTTCCAGATAGACCAGGGTATAAGAATTGATGGGATTGCAGGACCAGAGACCCATGGAACCTTATTTGGTAACCCTACAGCTTCAACAGCTACTACCATGAGCAGTAATTATACTGCAGATGATGTATTCTGGTTAGCCAGGATCATTGAAGCAGAAGCTGGAGGAGAACCTTACCAAGGAAAGGTAGCAGTTGGAAATGTAGTTTTAAACAGGGTTAATTCTAAAGAGTTTCCAAATACCATTTACGGTGTAATATTTGAGTATTATGGAAACATTCCCCAATTCAGTCCAGTTGCCGATGGGACGATTTACAACACACCATCCCAAGAAAGTATTAATGCTGCAAAGGATGCCTTAAACGGGGCAAGACCCGTTGGAAATGCCACATATTTCTTCAATCCAAGTAAGGCGGCAGGTGCTTGGATAGTACAAAACAAAAGCTATGTAGCTAGTATAGGCGGGCATGTTTTCTACCAATAAATGGGCTAGGATTATCCTAGCCCATTTATACATATTTCAATATTTTAGGTCCAATCCAAAAAATTATTCCTGTGCCTATGGATATTATTGTTGCCAAAATTTCTCCCACTATATTATCTATCAATATCCTATCTAACATATTAAAAGTCACCCTTATAAGGACAGCCATCAAAAGTGCCTTTACCAAAAGTATCAATAATTTTTTATAATCCCTGTGGATATCTATTACCTTTACCTTCCTATTTAAATCCCTTATCAACAGGATTGTTATTAAGCCTGTGGAGATACTGGTAGCCAAGGCAAGTCCCTTAATCCCCATAAATTTTGACAGGAGTAGATCGAGAAAAAGGTTTATTATAACCCCTACAATCCCTATTATCATAGGTGTTATGGAATCATAGGTGGCATAATGGGCCTTGGTCAATATGAGAACCAAGGCCATGCTGCCTAAACCTAGGGCATAATAGGTTAGGGCCTGGGAAGTCATAAGGGTAGCTTCCGGCCTAAACTCTCCCCTTTCAAACAATAGTTTAACTATGGGATGGGACAATACAGCCAATATAACCGTAGCTGGTATGGATATTTCAAGTATTAAATCTAGACCCCTTCTCATTACCCTCCTTACCCATGCAGGATCCTCCCTATTATACTCTTGGGAAAAAATTGGGAAAAAAACTGTAACTATGGCAGTAATAAATAGGCCCAATACAAGCTGCACTATTTCATTGGCATAATTTAGCCCAGATATGGTACCTAAGGTTAAGGTGGAGGCAACAGATTTGTCCACAACAACATTAATTCTATTTATTGATATACCAATAACCATTGGCATTAACATTACTACAAACTCCCTTAAATATTTATCCTTAAAATTTAATATCCCTTCATATCTATAACCATATTCCCTACAAGTGGGTATTACCGAATATAGCTGGAGGGCTGATGCTAATATTCCCGTTACCATTAAACCATGGAAACCATATCTATTGAAGAATAACAGATATAGAATATATACTAAATTATAATAGATCCAAGACTTGGTACCTGCCCTAAAGGCATGGTAGCTTTGGAGATAGGCTACATAAACTGTCCTAATTATTATAAATAGTATCATAGGTAGGCCTATCCTCATAAGGCTTACAGTTCTACTAAATTCCTCTCCCACAAAACCCCTGGCCAATATTCTCACTACCAAGGGGGACAATATCCAATTTAAAATAATTAATATTAATGAAAAGACTAAAGCCCCATGGAGTATATTGTTTATATAATATCCCTTACTATCCTTACCCTCTTTAGCTTCTATTTTTAACAATACAGGCACCAGGCTGGTACTAACCCCTTCCCCCATTATTTCAGCAGACAAGGTGGTCGCAGTGAAGGCCAGAAAGTAGGAGTCAGTTTCAAAGCAACAGCCTATATTAGATGCTATCAAGGTCTCCTTTATAAAATTTAGTACCCGGGTAAAAATACCAACTATTATGATAAATCTAACTGATTTCATGGCTTTTTCATTTAATGCTTTCATCAATTCCCTCTCCATCTATATATTACTGTAATCCTTATAGTACCCCAACAGGGATATAAAAATCATTTACACTTTATATTATTTTGTCTTTTAGGAAACAATAATATAAAAGGATGAAAGGAAGATTTTATGAGCCAAAGGTATGTAGTGATAGCTGATGATAAGTTTTCTGAGCCCATGTCCAAGGAAGAAGCTATAAAGAAAGTAAAAAGCTACGATGATAAGGCAGTAACCGCCTATATGGTATCTGAAGAGGAAGCGGAAAGGCTAAAGAATATTTAAACTAAAAAAGGCAGAGGATTTGCCTCTGCCCTATCTTTTAACCAAAGCCCTAATCAATATCCTTACCTCTTTTATCCTCAACATAGCACATAATAAAAAGTATACCAACACCCCCACTGCCACCGATAAGACCAGTAGGAGTAGTTCTATTAGCCTATTAGAGGATAATAGATTTACCAGTCCAAAAAATATAGCCCGGACAGTGAACCCCATTATAAGGGATGCAATCAAGGTTTTTATAAAGCATATTATATGCCTTCTCAATCCAATAGGACCTATTTGCTTTCTCAAGTTTAAAAATAGCAACATGGTAGTAATAGTAGCAGATATACTGGTAGCCAAGGCCAATCCGCCATGGGCCAAAGGCCTTATCAGTATAAGGTTTAATACTATATTAATACCAACGGCTATGGCACCATTTACCATAGGGGTCTTAGTATCCTGGAAGGAATAGAATACCTTGTTGAGCATAAGCCTTAGGGAGGTGCCTACCAGGCCTAGGGAATAAAAAACCAGGGCCTGGGAGGTCATAACCGTTGCCCTACTATCAAAGGCCCCCCTTTGGAAAAAGAGCCTTATGATGGGTTCAGCTAGTATTAATAGGCCTACAGTGGCAGGTACACTTATCACCAATATTATATTTATTCCCTGCCTCATTATCCTTCTAACTTGAATACCATCCTCCATGGCAAAGGCCTTGGACAGCATGGGAAATACCACCGTAGTAATGGCCGTTATAAATACGGATATTACCATATCATTAACCCTGGAAGCATAGGTCAATGCGGATATGCTGCCCTCTGCCAGGCTGGAAGCCAAGGTCTTATCTATAATTGTATTGATCTGCTGCACCGCTGACCCTAATAGGACGGGCAGTACTAAAAGCAAGGCCTTCCTTAGGTATATATCCCTTAAATTTACATCCATCCTATATCTGTAGCCCTGATGCCTTATAGCCGGAACCTGGATTAAAAACTGGGTTGAGGCTGCCACCACACTGGCCAACATTAGGCCGGATATGCCTCCTTTATCTGCCAAAAATAATAAAAAGAATATAAAGACAAAATTATAGGGTAGTCCCATTATGGCTGGTGGACCAAATATTTCACAGCTATTTAGGTAGCCGGAAAAAATATAGGTAAATCCCAAGAATATAATTATAGGCAGGCCTATCCTATTC
>JAAYEM010000105.1 GCA_012728725.1 Tissierellia bacterium
CTGTTAATGGGCTATGGGGCAAGAATGGCTTTAGGTTGCAATATAGGTGGACTTTTTAGCAGCATTTCAAGCCTTTCCCTATCCGGCTGGGTATTTGCTATAGCTGTGGCTATTGGGGCCTTTATAGGAGGGAAGATAATATTTAGGGTTTTGATATAAATAGTATTTAGAAGCAGGTATGATATCTTTAAAATAGTCACTATAATAAAGGCATATTTAAAGAATGCCTCAATTTAAGACATAATATAAAGAACTACTAAAAATAAGGTATATATATAAAATAAGGCATATTATAAAGATAAGACCCGACTATGAAAGATTCGTGAAAATGTCCGACTAAGGGGAGAAAATCCTTTGGCCGCTTCCTGAGCGAAAGCGAATAAGCGGCCATTTTCTCCCCGTGTCGTGACATTTTCCAACCTTAATTTAGATTTATAATGGGAGTGCCTGGAAGGCCGAATCTTGAATCGGAGGGTCGTTCTTTATAATATGCCTAAATCATATCACCAGTAATATCTTTACTTTTATTCCCTTACCGCTTTATATTTCACATTATACTTCCTATAATAGAAGACTCCAGCAATAACCCATATGATCATAAATATTATGGATGGAATGCTAAGTCTGGCTGGAGATGTGGGGATAATGAGTAATCCCATAAATATGGCACTCACAAATACGCCTATCAGGGAAAGGTACTTTTCCACCTTATTCTTTCCAATCCTGTAGCTGATATAGCATACATATAAATATGCCAAGGCTGCCAATAAGGATGACATATCCACTATATATAGGATTACTTCCCTCCCTATAAAGGGTGCAATTAGACCTATTAGGGTCACAAATTTGATGGCATTTTCATATACTCCAGCCTTATTTTTTTCCTTATATTTTTCTGGGAACAATCCATATAGGGATAGGGCTCCAATAAGCTTAGAGCTTCCCAGCATAAATCCGTTTATTCCGCTAACAACTGCCGATATTAAGGAAATGGTCAATAATAAAAATCCAATTACACCTATATTCTCTAAAACCGCTGAACCAACAGCCCAATCCTGTATTAATACCTCTTCTGGTCCATAGGCAAGAGAGGCTATCAAATTTAAGGAATTGTATATAAATATGCCTGCAAATATGGATATAATCCCCATGGTTACAGCCTTTGCTGGCCTAAAGCCTAGCTCAGTACTAACCTGGGGTATAACATCAAATCCTACAAATAGAAAGGGAGCTATAGCCAATACCCTTGAAACCTTTCCTAGGTCAATTTCCTGTCCTATTATATAATTTTCAGCAAACACTGCCTTATCTGCCTTTATAAGCATGAAGGAAAGTACTATAACCACATTTATAACCAAGAATAATACCATAAGGTTTTGGGCCCGGGCACTAGTTTTAACTCCCTTTATATTTATATAGGCAAATAATAGTATTACAAAGCTGGCAATCATTATTTCAGACAGATATACTGGATATCCGGCTACATGGTACAGGTATATCTTTTCTATAGTAGATGAACCAAAGATCCTCTTCATAACCAGCACAAAGGCCGTTGCATTTAAAGGCACTATACTTAAATAGCACAATATAAGGCTCCAGCCTACAATGAACCCATTTAGTTTGCCCATATTTTCATAAGTATAGGAAAACTCTCCCCCATCTTCTAGGTGATTTTCCATCATAACCCTATAGCCTATTTGGACAAAAGCAACAGCTAATCCACCCAAGATTAGGCCAATTGCTGTATTTATAACCCCAGATTCAGGAAGAAACTTGGTTCCGGGCAGGGTAAAGGACCCCCACCCGATTATGGAACCTAAAGCTATGCTCAATATATCTATTGGATTAAGTTTGTTTTGTTTCTTTCCCATAGTATCACTCTATTTGAAATTATATTCTGTTACAATTTTCTTCCTACCAGTAACCTGATCGTTGAAATATTCATAGTAGGAAAGGCCTAGGAAGGAGCCAGATATATTGTACAGATTGTCAAATCCCATATGCTGTAGTGCCATTATTGCATTGTAACTTCTTTGGCTGGAACGGCAGTGTAGGTATACAGGTCTGTCCTTAGGTATTTCATCTACCCTCTGCCTTAGTTCACTTAAAGGAATATTAACAGCATTTATTATGTGGCCTGCTTCATATTCATCCTTTTCCCTTACATCTATGATATAGGCGTCATTTTCTACTAATTCCCTCACCTTAGTTACTGGAACCTGTTTAAATACTCCATTTAATATATTTAATCCTACCAGGGCTGCATGGTTTACAACATCCCTGGCAGTTCCAAAGGTTGGGGCATAACATAGCTCTAACTCCTTTAAATCCTCTAAAGTTCCGTTCATCATAATTAAAGTTGCAATAACATCTATCCTCTTATCTACATTTCCTCTTCCTATGGCTTGAGCCCCTAATATCTTGCCAGTTGGAACTTCAAATATTAGTTTAAAGTGGAGTGGATTGCTATTTGGCATGAGCCCTACCATATCCTGGGGAATTATATATACAAAGTCATAGCTGATACCATTAGCCTTGCATACCTTTTCATTAAGCCCTGTACAAGCTGCATTCATGTCAAATACCTGAACAACTGAAGAACCTATTACCCCATTGTTTCTTACCGTCATATTATAGATATGGTCCGCAGCAGATCTTGCCTGTCTTTGAGCAGGTCCTGCAAGGGCCAGCCTTGTTGGTTTATGGGTTAATCTATTATATACTTCAATAGCATCTCCCACTGCATAAATATCCTTATCGCTGGTTCTGTAATTGTGGTCTACCTTGATTCCACCTGTTTCTCCTATCTCAAGCCCAGCTTCCTCAGCCAGTTTAGTCTCAGGCCTTACCCCTATGGCTAATACTACAGCTTCGGCCTTAACCTGCCTACCTGATTGTAGCTCTACATGATCTTCTCCTATCTTCTTAACAGCATCGCTAAGTATTAAATCTACTCCTTGGTCCATTAATTCCTTGTGCAATATCTGAACCATATCATAATCAAAAGGTGCCATAACTTGATCTAAAGCTTCCACTAATGCAACATTTAAACCTGCTAAGCGTAAATTCTCTGCTACTTCTAATCCTATAAAGCCTCCTCCTATTACTGCTACATCCTTTATATTGTTTCCCTTAATATAGGTGTTTATATTATCTATATCCACCACATTTCTTACTGTAAATACATTTTCATTGTTAATACCTTCTATACTGGCTGGACGGATTGGACTTGCTCCTGGCGAAAGAACTAATTTATCATAAGCTTCTTCATATTCTTCTCCTGTATTCAAATCTTTTACTAGAATGGTCTTTTTGTCCCTATTGATTTTAACTACTTCATTATTTACTCTTACATCTATATTGTACTGGGACTTAAAGGTTTCTGGATCCATCAATACTAATGAGTCTACATCTTCAACTATTCCACTTAAATGGAAAGGCAATGCACAATTAGAAAAGGATACATGAGGCCCTTTTTCAAATACTATTATCTCTGCAGACTCATCCAATCTTCTCGCCCTGGCAGCTGCAGAAGCACCTCCTGCCACTCCACCTACTACTAAAATCCTTTTACTCATTCTTTTTCCCCCTTTAAATGTTTTTTTATAATTTAATATAATTAATTTACATTCCACTTTTTAGCGCAGGTATTGCCTATAGTTCCTCCTATGGTCATAAATATCAAGAAGAACCATCCTGATAAAGAGAAATGAGCTATTGATGTATATAGGGCACCTGCGTTACAGCCATTTGCCATTCGGGTTCCCAGTCCCATAGTTAAACCGCCTAATGCGTAGAAGAAGGCTTGTTTTTTTGTAATTTCCAATTCAGATGTAACAGTTTCTTTAAACTTTCCAGCAGTTAATAGATAAATAGCTGTACCTACTACTATTCCAAAGTTTTGTACTGAGGATCCGTGCTCAAAGAAGGGTACTGTGAAAAATTCAGGAGTTTGTTTTGTAAAAGCAGCTAGGGATTCAGCAGATACTCCAAAGGCCATCAATATTTTTCCAAACCATAATCCAAGAGGAGTTGAAACACCCCAGCCAGATTTGGTTACTCCCATTAATAGTGTAAATAGTAGGCACAATACTATAGCTCCTTGTTTTAAGGTCCAGGGTTTTACAAAAATATTCTCATAGGTTTCAGCACTAATTAGTTTGGAGTAGGAATATTCTTTTTTTTCTAAGGCATCCTGTACCTTTTCCATTGGGTGACCAGTATAGGTACCCTTTTCCTTTCTTCTTTTTTCGTATCTATGGGATAGATAAACTACTATACCGCAGAATATGCCTGATAGGACTAAGGCTCCTAAATAGCCTTCAAATCCATCCCATTTAAATAAGTCTGGTAGGAAAACTCCTCCTTTAAAAGATTGACCAACTGTTGATGAAATCCAGGATTCAGTGGCCCAGCTGGCACCTTTCTGAATAGGAAAGCCTAAAAATACACCCATTCCAAAGAATATTAAGGTTATGATGGCTCTTGGAAAACCAGTTACTATATCTGTAAGTACCCCACTGGCACAACATGAAGAGAAGGACATTCCAAATCCAAATAGGATTCCTCCTAGTATTAGTCCTAGATTGATAGGATGGATATTAAGACTGTAAGCTGTTATATCTTCTGATGTAAATAGAAATGCTGTTGTAGATAATAGGGTGATGAAAAACATGAACATTAAAGTTCTCATTAGTTTAGTAGAGCCTGTATTAAAAGCACGATTAACACTTCCAGCAAAACCGGTGTAAGCCCTTGTCAAAGTGTACCCGAAAGCTGTACCAATTATAAGCCTAAAGAAGAGCATCTGGCTTTTTAATAGGGTCTTTCCTAAAACTATTACCATAAAAACGCCTATAAAACCTAATAATATTTCTAATTTCTTTAAACTAATCTCAGACCTAACCTTTGAAGGTCCTAAGCTTGTAGCACCCTTATCCATATATTAAACCCCCTTAAACTTTTTTATCCATGTTTATTATATAACTAACAATTCCCCATGAATAATTACTCTTTCTTATACTGTATTAATTATTCTAATAGCCCTAATATTTGAAAAATTGATGTACATATAAACTTTGTATAAGTATTGACTAATTAGTTTTTGTAGCAAATAATAGAAAGGTAGGAAACTTTATCTTTCAATAACATCAATTACTTAAAAACTATGCTATAATGGTAACACATGTACAAATGGGGAATGTTTAATTTTTGATAATTGGGGTAGTAAATAATTTAGATTAAGGGGGGGAAATTTTTTGCTAAATAAAAATATAGATTATAATGGATTAATAGCAGAAGTTGGCAAATGCTGTCTTTCTGAAGATTTTTGCGGAAGATGTGATAAGAAATCCTGTTTAGTTGGATACTGTGAGCAATCCCTATTAAGTGCTTTCAAAAATAAGGATGAATATCTAGATGATGGATTGGATTATATTCCCTATGAGGATACTAAAATTTATGATGAGGAAAAGCTTATAAACGCTATTGCTTTCATATTAAATCAATGTAAAAACTGCCAATTATACCATGATGAAGATTGCATAATCAATATAATTAGAAGTGCCTTGGAAGTGGCATTATTGGGTGATTATATGGACTATAAGGGCAGCACCTTAATATATTTTAAAGAGTTAAAGGATAAAAATGAAGAAGTATCTAAAAGGATATTTAATGCTTTTAATCAATATATAAATAAAGGATAATAGGAGGGATATGGTGGATAAATTAAATCTAATAATAGAAGACAAAATTGGAGAAACAAAGGGAACTGAATTGGAAAGGGCAGTAAAACAAAATTTCAATGGGGAAATAAAAGAGGCTGGAGTATATCTAGCCATGGCAAAGCAAGCCCAAAGGCAAGGCTATCCTGAAATAGCTGAAATCCTTAAAGTAATTGCCTGGGAGGAAGTTGAACATGCAGCAGTATTTGCCGAATTAAATGGGATGATTCAGGATGATATATTTGAAAATATTAAGATGATGATAGAAGGGGAGGTATTTTCCAATCAAAATAAAAAGGAGGCCTCTGATAAGGCTAAAGAACTAGGCATAGATTCTGCAAGGGACTATTTCAATATATTTGCCAAGGATGAGGCTAGACATGCTAGGATGTTGGAAGGAATATTAAATAAATACAATAAACTATAATAAAGTACATAAAAAATTTCAAAAAATAATAAATTAGAAGGATTGTATATTTAAAATAAGTGCAGCCCCAGGCTGCACTTATTATTAGCGGATATCAATCCTTCTCCCTTTCTTATTATCCTTATTTAATTTTGGTAGTGTAATCCTTAACACTCCATCTTTAAAGGAGGCATCAATCTTATCCTCATCTACATTATCTAAATAAAGGCTTCGCTTAAATTCACCATAGTGCCTTTCACGTCTTACATAATTCTCTTTCTTCTCCTCTAGGCCTTCTTCCCTTTTTGCATTGATTACCAAATAATTGTTATGGTAGACTATTTCTATAGCTTCCTTTTTGATTCCAGGTAAATCTGCCTCCACAATAAACTCATTCTCTGTTTCCTTCACATCCACTCTAAAATTCCCTTGGATATTACTCATCATGGTTAAAAAATTGTTATCAAAAAAGTTTTTAAAAAGGGATGGAAAAAAATCATCTAACCTATCTAGACTGTTCCTTCCAAAAGGTATTAAATCAGACATTCCCTCTTCCCTCCTTGGTAAATACAAGCTGGTTTTAAAACATCTTTATATTTTTATTTTTGCTCTTTGTATATAAAATATTCAATTCCACTAAATTAGTGCATAAACTTTGTGCTTTTGTTAACTGGAGGGAATGCCTGACCTTTATTATCTATCATATTTTACTAAAGAATTAACATAATAATCTTTTAATCTTTCCCGGCCTTTCAAAAATTCCAGTTCAATTAGAAATTCCATGGCTACTACCTCTCCACCTAATGATTCAATTAATTTAGCTGCAGCATGTATGGTTCCACCAGTAGCCAATAGATCGTCTACTATAGCAACCTTTTTACCCTTCTCAATAGCATCCTTATGTATCTCCAAGGTGTTTCTTCCATATTCCAACTCATATTCATAGCTGATGGTTTCTGCAGGAAGTTTGCCTGGCTTTCTTATAGGTATAAAGCCTACACCTAGTGCATATGCAATGGTGGCTCCAAATAGAAATCCTCTAGCCTCTGGCCCTGCAATATAATCAACTTCCTTATCCTTCAAATCCTCTACAATCAAATTAACTGCTTCCACAAAAGCGTCCTTGTCCTTTAATAAGGTAGTTATATCCTTAAAACTAACTCCTTTTTGAGGAAAATCTTCAATTACCCTAATTTTTGACTTAAGATCCAAATTCTAAACCTCCCATATTTAAAATCGTATGCTACTATTTAAGTTTATCATATTTTTGTATTATTTATATCATAAAAAAATATTTTTAAACCGGTATATGCTTTTTACCATTTATCCCTTATAAAATTTCAAAACCCAGCTTGCAAAAGAGGTAAAAAACAGATGATACTTTCACCAAAACCATCGGCAAAAGTATCATCCTTGTACATTATACTGCCTTTAAGGTACGTTTCAAAAATTCCCTGGTTCTTTCTTGAATAGGATTATTGAATATCTGTTCTGGTGCCCCCTCTTCTGCTATAACCCCTTTGTCCATAAATATAACCCGATCAGATACTTCCTTTGCAAACTCCATCTCATGGGTTACCACCAACATGGTCTGGCCCATTTCAGCAAGCTCCTTTATAACCTTTAGGACTTCTCCTACCATCTCTGGGTCAAGGGCTGATGTGGGTTCATCAAATAGCATAACATCTGGTTCCATGGCCAGGGCCCTGGCAATTGCCACCCTTTGTTTTTGTCCCCCAGATAGTTGTTTTGGATTTGCATTTATATATTGGTCCATTCCTACTACCCTTAAATACTTCATGGCTATTTCTTCTGCTTCCTCTTTAGAGCGCTTTAATACCTTAATTTGGCCAACAGTACAGTTGCTTAATACATTATGATTATTAAATAAATTAAACTGCTGAAAAACCATGCCTAATTTGGTGCGATAGGCATATATATCTATACCATTGTCTAGTATATTCCTTCCCTTATATACTATTTTGCCACCTGTTGGTTTTTCCAAAAGATTTATGCAGCGAAGAAGGGTTGATTTACCAGAACCTGAGGAACCAATGATAGAAACTACTTCCCCTTTATCTACTGAAAAATTGATATCCTTTAATACTTCATTGTTTCCAAAGGATTTTCTTAAATGTTGAATTTCCAATATTCTCTCCATATTTACCTCCTAACATAACCCTACATCCCATTTACCTTCCTATACCTGCATTTGATTTCCCACAAGATCGTAGTTTTGTGGGCCGTCCAACCTCTTTTCAAAATGACGTAGAATTCTGGTTATAGTAAAGGTCATCAAAAGATATATAATACTTGCTATAAAATAGGATTCAAAGAATTTGAAATTATTTCCTGTAATAGATTTGGTTTGGAAGAATAACTCCGTTACCCCAATTACATTTAATACTGATGTATCCTTAATATTGATAACAAATTCATTGGCCGTTGCTGGTAAAATATTTCTGATTACCTGGGGCAGTATTACATTAACCATGGATTGAGTATGATTCATGCCTATGGCATGGGCAGCCTCAAACTGCCCCTTATCGATGGAAATAATCCCACCTCTTACTATTTCCGCCATATAAGCCCCTGTATTAATGGATACTATAAGTATGGCTGCAGCAAATCTATTCATGTGTATATCAAATAAGAGTGCTGATCCATAGTATATTACCATGGCTTGAACAATCATGGGTGTTCCACGGAAATACTCTATATAAGCTGAAAATATGGCATTAACAACTTTAAGAACCGCCCTCTTCCTATTGGATTCAGGAGTTGGTATAGTCCTAACAACCCCTATCAATAATCCAATTACTGCACCTAATAGGGTACTTATAACAGAAATTACAATGGTCATACCTGCACCGCGTAAAAACATAGGCCAATTTTCCAAAAATATAGTCTTTACCAATTGAAAATCCATACTTTACCTCCTTAAAATATTACCCCGTCTACATAACCATATTATCTCCGACTCCTATTGGGCTGCAGGTTGATTTTTGATTGCATTATCCATAATTTCTTGACGTTCTTCCTCAGAAATTTCAGCTAGTATTTCATTTATCTTTTCCCTCAAAGGGCTTCCCTTTTTCAATCCTACAGCAACAGCTGTATCATCATCTGATGTAACAAATCCATCTTCAAACTCTACCATGGCAAAGTTATCATTGGCAGCTGTAGCACTAATTCCCTCGGGACGTTCTGAAACGTAACCATCAATCATTCCAGATTCTAGGGCCACCCTCATTGCTGGGAAATTATCCATAGCTGTTAATTTTTCTACCCCTTCAATTTGATCTATTACATCATAGTGGAATGTATTTAACTGAGCAGTTATCTTTGCCCCTTTAAAGTCCTTTAATGATTTGGCATTTTCATAAGGACCACCTTTTTTTACCACCATAACCAGATCTGATTTATAATAATTATCGGTAAAATCGATAGCCTTGGCCCTTTCTGCTGTTGGTGACATACCTGCAATAATTGCATCTATTTTACCCGATTCTAACGCTGGTAGAAGGCCATCCCACTCGGTTTTTACAATAACCAATTCCTTTCCTAAACCTTCTGCAATCCTCTTTGCTATTTCCACATCATAGCCACCTGCATACTCTGAACTACCATCTATTTTAACTGCTCCATTGGAATCATCCATCTGGGTCCAGTTAAACGGAGGGTATCCAGCTTCCATTCCTACTCTAAATACATCACTACCTCCATCTGCCTCTTGTTTACTGCTGTTGTTCCCACAGCCTACCAATAGAATTGTTCCTACTAGTAATAAAGCTACTAATATCATAGATCTCCTTCTCATATCAATCTCTCCCTTTCCTACATAATTATTTTTAATACTAGTTCATTTTAATGATCAGTTAAAAAATATAAAAGCACCTGACAGGATTGCCAGGTGCTTATATGCACTATAAGCCAAGCATCCTCTCCTTTCTGCTCAGTGTGAGATAGCGCAACATCATAGTATCGAGCCAATACTATGATGACAGTCCTATACCTATTCGGCATAGGCC
>JAAYEM010000106.1 GCA_012728725.1 Tissierellia bacterium
AGCCTATATTTACCAAGACGAAAAGAGAGACAAAGTAGCAAGGAGGTAAAAGCATGAAAATTAGGATAAGCACAATTCCTAACTGTCCTTTATGCAGGTACCAAAACAGCGTAGGGGCTGTAAATTCAATTATTGGCAACAAAGTTAAAAGGATGTATTTCTGCACTAATTGTATGGTGGAATTCATTGCTAGACTACCTATGAGGAATTGAAACATGGCAAAGTCTACTGGGTACTCATTCAATAACGGAATTGCTAGACTACCTATGAGGAATTGAAACTGAGGAATTGAAATGCCCTTCGACAAATAAGAGGAATTCCTGATTTGTTTTTATTGCAGATTACCTATAAGGAATTGAAACATGCTTCTTTCAGTTTTTGCATATTCTCGTTTTTACAATTGCTAGCCTACCTATAAGGAGTTGGAACAATAATTCATTATATATTAGTTATATAAAAATCCATAATTTAGGGAGAAATAATATTAGGTTTAATGCTGAGTATGCAAAAGTAAAAGTAAACCTTGACATAAATAATTTGATTACGTTTTGGAGAACAGGTAAAGAAGTCAGAAAGAAATATAAAGGTGATTAATATGAAATTTCAATTTAATCAAGAACAAAAGGAACTTTTAAATAAAATAGGATTTGACTTTGATGTAAATGACGATCTTGATGAAGAACAATATATAGAATTAATGGAAAAAGTTCCTAATTATTTGATGTTATATGGTTTTGATGAAAATTATACACCAAATGAGATTGGTAGAATATGTGAAGATATAATTACAATACTAACTGCATGTGAATGAAAGACTTGCTGAATGAATCAGTAAGTACTTTTATTATCTACTGGACATGAAGTAAAAGGTCTATTTTTATGGGTTATTAGATTACCTATAAGAACAGGAAGAAAGCAGGAATTAAAGATAAATAGAAGAAGGATATAGACTAAAAATCCAGTCATGAAGCTGCCAAAATTAATTTTACTAAATAATTTCATCCCTCCTAGTTTATTTAGATTTTAAATAAAGGAAAATCGAATAAAAAATATAGGCTAAGCAGGTTAGAAGTTTAGAGATTTTGATTTTTTGTAATAGATTCTATTGTTTAGGAAAATTTTTACTATAAGTTTTCATCCAAAAAATTTATAAAAACCTATTGACAAATTTTCAAAATGGATTTATTATTAAATACAATATTAAAAAATACGAAATACATTTAATGTTAATGATGCAAAGGAGTAGTTATGCAAGTACATCTGACAGAGAGCTGGGCAAGGTGAGAGCCAGTAGATGGAAAGCATAATGAAAAGAGTTGCTGAAACGGATAGGACAAAGCTTGTACAAGCGAGTATCTTATCCCGCATTCAAAGCGTTATTTGAACTGAGTTGGGTTTTACTAGTAAAACCAATTAGAGTGGTACCGCGGGCAGATACTCGTCTCTATGTAGGGGACGGGTTTTTTATTTGGTTGAATATTAATTAAGTGGAAATATTTTATTACAATTAAATATTTAAAGTCGATGATACAGAGAGTAGTTATACGAGTAGATTTTACAGAGAGCTGGGCAAGGTGAGAGCCAGTAAATCGAAAGTATAATGAAGAGAGCTGTTAAGACGAATGGGACAAAGCCTTAAACTAGGTTTAAGGTGAGTATCTCATTACGCATTCAAAGCGTTATTTGATTCGAGCTGGGTTTTATGACAGACATAAAACCAAGTAGAGTGGTAACGCGGGTAATCTCGTCTCTAAATTAAGAGACGAGATTTTTTAATTGAAAATAAGAAATAAAATAAAAAAAGTAGGAGAGGTGTTGAGAATGAAAAAGAAAATTTGCCTATTTATGATTGGAATACTTATACTATCTAGTTTAATGGTAGCTTGTGGAAAGGAAAATCAAGCCAATGTAAAGAATGATAAGAATGAAAATTCTAAGGTAGAAAGCTATACTTTGGAAGGGGTAAAAAATAAGGGTAAGCTTGTAATGGGAACTTGTGCTGATTATCCACCCTTTGAATTCCATAAAATGATAGATGGCAAGGATCAAATTGTTGGTTTTGATATTGAAATTGGAAAATATATAGCAGATGAATTGGGAGTAGAGTTGGAAATTAAGGATATGGATTTTGATAAGCTATTAGGTGGGCTATCTACAGGAATGTTGGATATTGTTATAGCTGGAATGAATCCAAGTCCTGAAAGGGAAAAGGAGGCTAACTTTTCCGATATTTATTATGAATCTACCCATTCTGTATTGATCAGGAAGGAAGATGAATCTAAATATACTTCAATAGATGATGTAAGTGGCAAAAGTATAGGGGTGCAGATTGGTACCCTTCAAGAAGAAATGGCTAAAACATTGGTGGGAGATGGAGAAATAGTAAGCCTAAATACAAATCCAGACATAGTTATGAATCTTAAGACCAACAAAATAGACTGTGCTATTATGGAAACCCCAGTTGCTGAATCCTTTGCAAAGGCAAATGATGATTTAATGCTTGCAGAAGGCTTAACTATTGAAAACAAATCAGGTGGCGTGGCAATAGCTATTAAAAAAGGTAACGATGAATTAACAGAGAAGATAAACGAAATATTAACCAAGGCTAAATCTGAAGGTTTGTTAGACAAATGGATGGTAGAAGCCACAGAGCTTAGCGATTCAGAATAGATAGAGATTAGGAGGAATAAAATTTGGATGTTCTAGAATTATTTATACAGTATAAGGATTATTATGTAATAGGGATCAAAGTAACCTTAATAATATCCTTTCTATCTCTTATTGCAGGTACAATTTTGGGAACTTTGCTTAGTATTTTAAAATTATCTAAAGTAAGGGTACTAAAGATTATTTCCACCGTATATATTGAGGTGGTTAGGGGAACCCCTATGATGGTACAGATTGCTTTAATATACTTTGGAAGCTATGTGCTTACAGGGATGAATATGGATGGCTTTTTAGCTGCACTGGTGGCGGTATCTTTAAATAGTGCCGCCTATGTGGCAGAGATTATACGTTCAGGAATCCAATCTATAGATAAGGGACAGACTGAGGCTAGTAGGAGCCTAGGTCTGTCCAATGCTCAGACTATGAGACATATAATACTTCCCCAGGCTATAAAAAATATATTACCTGCATTGGGAAATGAATTTGTCACTTTAATTAAGGAAACTTCAGTGGCTTCAACTATAGGGGTAGCGGATTTAATGTATACATCTAAAATAGTCCAGAGTACCAGCTATCAGGCTTTCAATCCCTTAGTAATAGTTGCAGCATTATACTTTATATTTACCTTTACAATATCTAAACTAATAGGTGTTCTTGAAGGGAGATTAGCTCACAATGATTAAAATAGAGAATTTGAATAAATATTTTGGGGACAAACATGTATTAAATAATATAAATTTAGAAATAGAAGAAGGGGAAGTAGTAGGCCTTATTGGACCTTCTGGCTCTGGTAAAAGTACCCTGATAAGGTGTATAAATTATTTAGAAGAACCAAGCTCTGGGAAAATTTATATAAAGGGTCAGGATATTGCCTCGTCGGGAAAGGATATAGATAGGATAAGACAGGGTATAGGCATGGTATTTCAACATTTCCATTTATTTCCCCATAAGACGGTTTTGGAGAATATAACTTTAGCTCCAATTTTAACTAAGAAGTTAACAAAGGAGGAGGCAGAGAAAAAGGCTATTGAACTTCTTAAAACCATGGACTTATTGGATAAAAAGGATTCATACCCTGATTCTTTATCTGGGGGACAAAAGCAAAGGATAGCCATTGCCAGATCCCTTGCCATGGATCCTGAAATAATGCTATTTGATGAGGCTACATCAGCCTTGGATCCGGAGATGGTAGGGGAGGTATTAAATGTAATGAAGGACCTAGCCAAAACTGGAATGACCATGATTGTAGTAACCCATGAAATGGCCTTTGCAAAACAGGTGGCAGATAGGGTTATATTCATGGCAGATGGGGAAATAATAGAAGAGAATGATGCAGTGGAATTGTTTGAAAATCCACAAAATCCACGAACCAAGGAATTCTTATCCAAGGTATTAGCATATTGATTAGGGACGGTTATTACCGTCCCTAAATTTATGTTAAGCTAGGCATGATTAAATAAATTTATAATCCTAAAGATTATTTTAATTTTAATATGCAAATATTAATTATATGATTTATTATTTTAGTATTATTTATATTTGTCAAGTTATTTAAGACAATGGACAAATTCCTATAATTAGATTTGAATTAGTGTATATTCTATTGGGTATAAAATTAATGTTAAATATATTTGATCCTGATTAGATAGAACGACTTACAGTTTATTATTTTACAATCTACAGAGGTTTTACCAAATATAATCCAGTAGAGGAAAATGCCCCTGGCCACGGCTGTGGTCATAATCTACTAGGAGCTGCTGCATTAGGAGCAGCCCTTGCCATAAAAAAATATCTAGAGGAAACCAATAAATCAGGAACTATAAGATTTTA
>JAAYEM010000107.1 GCA_012728725.1 Tissierellia bacterium
AACCCATACCCCTGTATGAAAGTTTCCTTCTACGCGATGAAACAGATCACGAAATTCAGGAACTATTAAACAGCCTGTTTAATTCCACAAGAGCATGGGTCTAAGGAATAGAATTCCTTAGATTTATCATACACTTTTTCCTGAATAAATTTCTATGTTCTTATGTGACATTTTCATTGACTATTGACAGATAAATTTCTAAATTCAATTAGTATCTACATTTACCACTTTCCTCTTCCACCTATTGGATTTATAGATTATATAGCCATATAAACATATGAGAAAATTACTAGAACTCATAGATACCCATATGCCTGTAGCTCCCAGCTGGGTAAGATGTTTAAATATGAGTATCATAGGAATCCTTATAAACCAAAGCCTTCCAATGGCCATGGCCATAGAGTATTTGGTGTGGCCAGAGCCTTGAAAGAGCCCCTGGAATATACTAAAAAGTCCCATCAAGGGCAAAATAATTAAGGTGTACCTAAGATAGGTGAGCCCTTGATTGAATACCTCCACATCATCCTTAGAGCTTATAAAAATGCCTATTATCTCAGAATCCTTCCACCAGAATATGAGCATGCCTATTATAGACATAATTAAAGTAAGTATTATAGACTTTCTAAAAGCTTCATGGACCCTGTCCATTTGATTGGCCCCCATATTCTGGCCAACTATAGAGGTTAGTCCTGCCCCAATTCCCATGGGAGGCTGCATGGCTAATGATGTTATCCTATTTACCATGGCAAAGGCAGCCAAGGTTGCTGTTCCGTAGGAGGCAATAAAGCTATTTAATACTACAAAACCTAAAGAGGCACCAGATTGCCCAATGCTGGCAGGTAACCCAATCTCTATAATCTTCTTTAGCTTCTCCTTATCAAATTTAAATCCTTTGAAGTTTAGATAAATAATGGGTGAATGCTTTTTTAATACATATATGCCCACAAAAACTAATAAGGCCTGGGACAATACAGTTGCTATAGCAGCCCCTGCCACCTTTAAATTTAAAGTGAAAATAAAAATAGGATCTAGTATTATATTCAATACAGCACTTATGGCACTGAGTATGGTAGGAGCTAAGGTGTTTCCTTGGGAGGTCATAATTGAATTAAAATTAAAGAATAAAAATACAAAGGGAAAGCCTAAAAAACTTATTTTTAAATATACATTGCTATGTTCTGCTAATTCACCTGTTCCCCCCATCAATCTAACTATGTAAGGGCTCAATATATAGCCTATTAAGGCAAAAAGTATAGAGAATAATAAAGATATTACTACCAGTTGACTAGCATAATCATTGGCTTCATCATACTCTGATGCCCCTATTAGTTGGGATAGTATGGATGTTCCTGCTGCAGAAACCCCTATGCCTAAGGATATAAATAAAAATATTACCGGCCAAACAAAGGAAGTTGCAGCAAATTCTACAGAGCCCAGCCTACTGACCCAAAGGGCATCCGCTAGATTGTACAGGGTCTGAATAAAATTGTTAATTATAATAGGTAAAGATAATACTATGATTACCCTATACATATTGCCATTTAGTATCAGCTCTTTTCTATCTAATTTTTCCACCCTGTCAGTCAAATTTTCACCCCACAATTAAAAACTATGTAATCAATTAATATTATAGCACTATTATTGCTTAGATACACGAAGTATTTTATAAAATAAAACACCTCCAAGTAGACAATTTATATTGGTAAAAGTGTCTACTTTAGAGGTATATTAGTAAGGATAATTTAATCATCAAACCATAATTTCAATTCCCTTTCTGCACTGGCAGCAGAATCTGAACCATGAATGATGTTTTCAGTAATGGAATAGGCAAAATCCCCCCTGATGGTACCGGGCAGGGCCTCTTTAGGGTCGGTACTTCCTATCATGGTTCTCATAGCTTCTATAACCGATTCTCCTTCAACTTCCATGGCCATAACTGGTCCATCTAGGATATATGTAACCAATTCCTCATAAAAGGGTTTTTCCCTATGCTCCTTATAGTGCTCTTCCACTAGGGCCCTACTAGGCCTAAATAATTTTGCCCTAGTGATTCTAAAACCCTTTTTCTCAATTCTTCCTATAATCTCTCCCATAAGACCTCTCCTAACTCCATCTGGCTTAATCATTACAAAGGTTTTTTCCATATGACCACCCCAAAGTATTTTATTTTATATGATATATTTTTACCCAAAAACTGCTATTATAAAAGGCCTTATACCTATTCCCTTTCTATATAGGTAATTGTAGCCAAATACATTCCTGCATTTTCAATATACTCAACATCTACTATTTCAAGTATACTGGATTCATTCTCTAAAATCCACTCCTCCACCTTAGACTCTATATCTGAACTATCATAACCCACAATAGACACGTGTTTCATCCCATCACCCCTTAAATATCATCTTATATAATATATTCAGATTAGGGGGCAATTTGCTATTAATTATATTTCAGCATTTATTGGGATAAAAGGGATCAATGTTAAAACTAAAAATCAGGCAGCCAATAGACTGCCTGATCTTAAACCTTATTCCAAAAAGGGTAGGGTATTAATTAGATGGTTTAACAGACTCCTCCAACTGAACCACCCTTTCCTGCCAGGTATTCCTCCTATAGATTAGGAAACCATATATGCAGGCTATTAGGTTGCTTACAGTCATAGATATCCATATACCTGTAGGTCCAATATTGGTTAAATGCTTAAATACTAGTATCATGGGAAGTCTGACAAACCAAAGTCTTCCTATCTCCATGGACATGGAGTATTTGGTATGGCCAGAACCCTGAAACATACCTTGAAGTACATTGAATATTCCCATCAAGGGTGTAAAAAATGCACTGTATCTAAGGTATGAAACACCTTGCCTGATGGTCTCCATGGAATCCTTGGACTGCATAAACAAATGGATTATCTCCTCATCCTTCCACAGCATTATAAGGCCACCTATTACTCCAATGGTAACTGTGAAATTTATTGCCTTTCTAAAAGCCTCCTTAACCCTATCCATTTGATTGGCACCCATATTTTGCCCAACAATGGCAGTTAGGGCTGCCCCTATACCCCCTGCCGGCTGCATAACTAAGGATGTAATCCTATTAACCATTCCATAGGCAGCCATGGTAGCTGTACCATAGGAGGCAATAAAGGTATTAAGTACCATAAAGCCTAGAGCCGTTCCTGATTGACCGATAGAGGATGGTAGTGCAATTTTTACTATCTTTTTTATCTTCCCCTTATTAAATTTAAATCCTTTAAGACTTGGTTTTAATAAGGAGGGGGAGCGCATTAATATATACATACTGACTATAGCAAGAATTGCCCTGGAAATTAAGGTTGCTATTGCTGCCCCAGCTATACCCATATCTAGTGTAAATATAAAAATAGGGTCTAATATTACATTAAGTACAGCACTCATACCATTCAACAAGGTAGGAGTAATGGTGTTCCCCTGGGCATTCATAATAGAGTTAAAATTATAAAATAAAAACATAAAGGGCATATCTAAAAAGGTTATTCTTAGATAAATATTGCTATATTCCGCTAAATCCCCCCTTGCCCCCATCAGATTAATTACATAAGGGGTAATCATATAGCCTACAAGGGAAAATACAAGGGCCGTTAGCATGGATATAACCATCAACTGATTTACATAATCATTTGCTTCCTCATACTTGTCCCCTCCAATTAATTGAGACAGTATAGAGGTTCCTGCAATAGTCAAACCAAATCCTATAGAAATAAATAAAAAGTTTACTGGCCATACAAAGGCAGTAGCAGCAAAATGGACAGAACTTATCTTACTTACCCAAACTCCATCGGCCAAATTATACAAGGTTTGAATTAAATTGTTTACCATAATAGGTATAGATAAGGTAAACAATACCTTATACATACTTCCACTGAGTATCATATCTTTTCTTTCTCCATCTTTCATATTACATCACCTGCTTCATTTATTTAGAGACACTAAGAGTATTATACCACTATTTTTGTAAACGAAAAGTAGGAAAATATATTTTTTAACATAAAAAGGGACTTAATGTCCCTTTAGCATATTTATAAGTAAAATTAGAATTTGTCATAGTATATATATTCTTCCAGTATTCCCTTTTCCTTCAATAATCCTACAACTGTATCAATCATACCAGGGCTGCCACATAGATAGGCTTCCTTGTCCTCTGGACTTTTTATATGCCTATCCAATACCACATTTACCCTGCCCCTCTCTCCTGTCCAATTATGTTCATCTAATACCCTGGATAGGGTGGGAACAAACTTGAAATCGTATAGGGTTTTTTCAAAATCCTCCATTACATCTAAAAGGAACAGATCCTCTGGAGTTCTAGCTCCAAAATAAAATCTTGCCTTCCTTTTAATATTATTTTCCTTCATATAGTATAGGATTGAAAGAATGGGAGCCATACCTGTGCCCACTGCCACCAATATCATCTCATTTTTGTAATTATCCTGATAATAGAAGTTGCCATAAGGACCGTTTATATGGACAGTGTCCCCTGCTTTTAAGTATTTATGGACATAGGTAGTTGCTATACCCCCTGGAACATATCCTATTATCAAATCTATATAATTCTTTTCAGATGGTGGAGAGGCTATGGAATAGGCCCTATACACCTCCTCATCATTACCCTCATATATTGGAGCCTTTAGTTGGATATATTGACCAGGTTTAAAATTGATTTCTTCCCCTTCCTTAAGCCTGAGCCTTAATCTCTTTATGGTAGGAGTCAAATCTTCTATGAATTCCACAGTAGTTTCGTACTCCCTTACATTGAACAATTCCTCTGGAATCTCTATTTTAATATTCTCCTTTATCTTGCACTGGCAGGAAAGCCTAATATTGTTTTCAACTTCTTCCTCTGTAAGCCAGGGTAGTTCAGTAGAAAGTACTGGTCCCCCTCCCTCTAACACTTTCACCTTACAATAGCCACAGGTTCCCTTCCCACCACAGGCAGAAGGAATAAATATCTTTTGCTCTATTAATGTAGATAGGAGGGAATTTCCTCCATCTACAATATATTCCCTGTTTTCGTTTATTGTCAATTTCACCTGTCCATAATCCCCAATAGTCCTATCAGCCAGGGTTAGTAAAAATGCCAACAATCCAGTAAAGGCTGTTACGGTAATTGTGGTTATAAATATAGTTTCCATCCCTCACCCCTCCTATTGTATCTGTACGATGCCTGAAAAGCCAACGAAGGCTAAAGCCATAAGTCCTGTAATGATTAAGGTTATTCCAGGTCCTTCTAATCCTTTTGGAATAATTGCCCTTTTCAACCTCTGCTTTATTCCTGCCATAGCCACTATGGCCAGGGTCCATCCAATGCCTGAACCAACTCCAAAGGCTAGGGATTGAAGGAAGGTATATTGGCGGATTACCATGAAAAGGGAAACCCCTAATATGGCACAGTTAACAGTTATCAAAGGCAAAAAGATCCCAAGGGCATAATATAGGTTTGGAAAATATTTTTCTACTACCATCTCCAAAAGCTGGACAAAGGCTGCAATACTGATTATGAAAATTATAAATCTTAAGTACTCTAAACCCAAGGGCACTAGTACATAATGATATAGAAGGTAATTTGCTATGGTTGTAAAGGTTAGAACGAAAGTAACCGCCTGGCCTAATCCCAACGAAGTAGGGATTTCATTGGATACTGAGATAAAGGAACACATGCCTAAAAAATAGCTAAATATCATATTATTTGTAAAAATGGCTGCAAAGAATATGAGTAAAGGATTGAGTTCTATCATGATGTGGCCACCTCCTCTTTCTTCTCCTCTTTCATAGTAATACTCCTGGCCACCCATACCACTACTGCTAATACGAAGAAGGCTCCTGGGGCCATAACCATTATGGTCCAATTGGTCCACCAATCCCCTAAAACCTTAACTCCAAATACGGTGCCAAAGCCTAATAATTCCCTAATAAAAGCTATTGTAAGTAGTATAATGGTGTATCCTGCCCCTGAAGCAATCCCGTCTAAAAAGGAATGTAATGGGGGATTATTTTGGGCATAGGCTTCACATCGCCCCATGATTATACAGTTGGTTATTATAAGCCCTACATAGGGTCCCAAGGCCTTGCTCATTTCAGGATAGTAGGCTTGTAGGAAAATATCTACTATGATTACATATACGGAAATAATAAGTACCTGAACCATCATCCTTATATGTTTGGGGGTAAATTTTCTAATTATAGATACTGTTAGTTCAGAAAAGGCTGTAGTAAATATTAAACCAAGCCCCATTATTAAAGAGTTTTTCATCAAATTGGTAGCGGCCAAGGTGGAACAGATCCCTATTATCTGCCTGAATATGGGGTTATCATCCCATATTCCCATCTTAAAAATATCCTTTACACTGTCCTTTGCCATTTAGTTCTCACCCCTCATTCTACTCAAAAATTCATCTATGTCCTTATTTATAAAATCACTGACAGCCTTAGAAGTCTGAGTGGCCCCTGCTATAGCATCCACATTTCCATTGGGGGCAGGCCTATATATTATATATTCTCCATTCTTTCCTATGGTCAGATCCAGACCCCTAAACTGTTCCTTAAACCAATCCTCAGAAATCCTTCCCCCCAATCCGGGAGTTTCGCTATGGGATATAAAGTCTATTCCTAGAAGGGTACTTAAGTCTTCAGACACTGCAGCATATCCTTGAACGGTACCCCATAGAGCCCCTCCCCCAATGGGAAAGGCATATCCTTTCACCTCTTCCCCATCTTTAGCAACATATACCGTCTCCCCTCCTACTTCCTCTTCAACAATATATTTATTAAAAACTTCCTCTATTACTTCAGGTTCTTGGGAAGGAAGATCTATATCTAAAACATATAGGATGGTCCTTCTTATGGCTGTTTCTTGGTTATAGGAAATAATATCTGTAGTCTTATAGTTAAGAAAGGCAAGTAAGAAAGTGAAAAAAGCTGTAATTATAACCATGAAGAGTATGGGAAAGCCAAAGGATTTTTTCATTCTGCCACCCCTCCTTTAGCCTCTTTTCTATACTTTTTAAAATAGTTTACTCCTTCATCGATAATTGGGGCAAAGGTATTACCTATTAATATGGCAAACATCATACCCCCTGCAAATAGGGCATAGCCCCTTATTATTACCGTAACCAATCCTATAAGGATACCGTATATCCATTTTCCCTCTTTAGTCCTAGGGGAGGATATTGGATCTGTAGCCATAAAAACTGTACCAAAAAGAAAACCTCCCGATAGGATACCAAATAGGGGATTTGGTATTTGGGGATTACCCAGTAGATAAAGAATGCTACCTAATCCAACAAAACCTATTAATACTCCAGCCATGGTTTGCCAAGAAGCCACTTTTTTGTATATTAAATATATTCCTCCCAATATAATGAGTATTGCACAGGTCTCCCCTAGGGAGCCAGGTACATTTCCTAACAACAACTTTAGTGTAGATACCATCTCACCTGTTTCACGAAATATTAGCATGGGAGTAGCCTTTGATACCACGTCTATATTCTCTGTTATATATGTAGCAAAACCACCTGGAAATCCAGAAGCTGCTTGGGACCATTTAATAGTCAAGGGTTCTGGGAAACTTATATATACAAAAGCCCTAGCTACCAATGCTGGATTGAATATATTCCTTCCAAATCCTCCAAATACCTCCTTGCCGAATATTATTCCAAATATAATGCCTATTACTGCTATCCAAATAGGTGTACGGGCTGGAAGGGTGAGTACATATAGTATACAGGTGACGAATACCGCCTCTGAGGCCTTCCTCCCATACTTTTTTTCAAAGAGCAATTCGGTAGCAGCCCCAACCAGGATTACCCACAAAAGAAGTACTAAGGTTCTCCATCCAAAAAAATATATGGAAACTATAATTATTGGAATAAGGGATACTATTACAGTTCTCATCATCTTTTGGGGCATAAAATTCTTCTTCATAAATTCAGATATCAAGATACCACCTCCAAAAGTCTGTTTAAAAATTAATCTATTCATACTAATTTATTCCCTTGATTCCCTAAATAAAACAGTATATAAGCTTTTATACCTGTACAAAAAACTAAAGCCCTACTTAAGGAAAGCCTTTGGGTTTATAATAAAAAATATATTATTGATAACAATTATCATTTACAATTAAAATATTCTGTGGTATACTATTTTAAGGCTTAAAATTACCGCGGCAAAAAATTTATATGGAGATGGTAATTTTGGCAAAGATGATGAAACCTAGATTTAAAGAATGTAGAAGATTAGGATTAAATGTATGCGGCCATCCAAAGGCCATGAATAGAGCAAAAAAAGGTACTTCTAGAGGAGATAAAAAACTATCAGCTTATGGTAGACAGCTATTGGAAAAACAAAGATTAAGAGCATACTACGGTGTAATGGAAAAACAATTCTTAAGATATGTAAGGGAAGCCAAAAAATCTAATGAATTAACTGGTTATGCCTTGATTAAAATATTGGAATCTAGATTGGACAATTTAGTATATAGATTAGGTTTTGCTACTTCCATTAGACAGGCAAGACAAATGGTAGTTCACGGCCATATTATGGTAAATGGAAATAAGGTAGATATACCCTCTTACAGGGTTAATGTAGGAGATACTATTTCCTTAAAGGAAAGTTCAAGAAATGTAGAATTATTTAGAGAAAATTTCCTATCCAGCTTCCCAAATATATACCCTTATCTAGAAAAGGATGGGGAAAGCTTTTCCGGTAAATTTATAAGGTTTCCAGAAAGAGAAGAAGTACCTATTGAAATCGATGACCAATTAGTGGTTGAGTTTTACTCAAGCACTGTATAAGTAGATTTAAAAGGCCCATTTTTGGGGCCTTTTTTACATATAATAAAGCCCTCCCATATAAGTTGGTAAGGGAAAGCTTTATAGGGTTAAGATTATCCTTCCTTATCCATAAATTTAACTGCCCTATTCATTATGTTAGAAGAATAATTTATTACCTTCCTCTCATACTCTTCCTCCATCAGGGAGGATGAAAGTAAAAAATCAGCAGTAGCCCTATTATTGGCTATGGGTATATCGTACAAAACCCCTATCCTAAGTAGGGCCTTCACATCTGGATCGTGGGGCTGTGCCTCTAAGGGATCCCAGAAAAAGATCATAAAATCAATCCTTCCTTCTACAATCCTTGCCCCAATCTGCTGGTCTCCGCCTAAGGGGCCTGACCTATATGCCTTAACGGGTAAACCAGTGGTTTCAGCTATCAGTTTAGCCGTAGTTCCTGTTCCATATAGGAAATGCCTGCTTAGGGCTTCCCTATTAGCTTGAACCCACTCTATCATATCCTCTTTCTTATTATCATGGGCTATAAGGGCTATTCTCTTTTGCCTTCCCATCTTTACCCATACATAATCCTTCATATTCCCACCTCCTTTTATGCCTATCTTATATTTATTTTATACCAATTGAAACCAATTAATTAACTTACTTTTGATTGAGATTATGGTATTGTTTTGATAGAATTATATTCGTTAACAATATATAAAGGAGTGATTATATGAATATTAGCCTGGGAAAAGGCGGGGAAGTTAAAATAATACTTGCATTTAAGGACAAAGAAAGGGTAGATTATGCTGAGGAACTATATACTTATCTAAAGGAAAGGGAAATATTTGAAGGAAATTCTGGTCAGGTTTTTGCTCATATTAGTCCCAAAGAGGAAAGGGTTCTATTCTTAGGCCTGGGAGAAGAAGATAAGGTTAGTTTAGAAAGCCTAAGGAAGGCCTTCTTCAACGCTGGAAGGGAATTGATGAAATTAAAGGTTGAAAGCATTGATATCACTATACCTGAATTTAAGGGCCTGGACTATTTAGATGCAGTACAAGCAATCGCCGAAGGATTACTTCAATCGGAGTATAGTTTTGAAAAATATTTAAGTGAAAAAAGGACCATTACTAGCATAAAAGATGTATATATAGATGTAATAGATGGCAAGGAAGAGGAATCCACTAAGGCTATTGAAGAAGTTCAAAATATAATAGAGGGGGTATTCTTAGCCAGAAACCTAATCAATGAACCCAACATGACCATGACCCCTGAAATCCTTGCAAATAAGGCCAAGGAAGAGTTGGAGGAAGTGGGAGTCAAGGTGGATATCCTCAATAAGGAAGAGATAGAAAAACTGGGTATGAATGCCTTATTAGCAGTATCTCAAGGTTCTATAGAGGAGCCACGATTGATAGTTATGACCTATGAAGGAGATCCTGAATCAAAAGAGAATATAGTATTTGTAGGCAAGGGCTTGATGTTTGATTCTGGTGGATACTGTCTCAAACCTGCCAAGGGTATGGATGCCATGCATGGAGATATGGCTGGTGCAGCTGCTGTTATTGGGGCTATTAAATCTATCGCCAAATCAGGCCTAAAAAAGAATGTAATAGGTATTGTGGCAGCCTGCGAAAACCTAATATCTGGTAAGGCCTATAAACCAGGAGACATAATCAAGTCCATGTCTGGCAAAACCATTGAAGTTACCAATACCGACTGTGAAGGGAGATTGGTCCTTGCAGATGCCCTCTGGTATGCAGCCAATAATATTAAGGCTGATAAGATTATAGATATTGCTACCTTAACAGGAGCCTGTCTAGTAGCTTTAGGGGATATCACTTCAGGGGCTATTACCAACGATGAAGAATTAATGAAACATGTTAAAAAGGCCAGTGAAAGGGCGGGAGAGCCTATTTGGCAGCTGCCAAATAGCGATGAATACAAGGAATTGAATAAGGGCACCTTTGCTGATTTGACTAACCAAGGAAAGGGAGCTGGAGCCATAACTGCTGGCCTATTCCTGGGAGAATTTGTTAAGGATACCCCATGGGTTCATCTAGACATTGCAGGTACTTCTTACCTATCCTCCCCTAGAGGTTACCTACCTAAAGGGGCAACTGGAGTACACACTAAAACCTTGTATTATCTGGTAAAAAATTTGGAAGGATAAGATGAGGATGAGGATTTTCCTCATCCCCTACAAACTAATTATTAATATGGAGGTGTAGGGCTGTGGATAATAGGATAAGGGTTGGAATAGTTGGATATGGAAATTTAGGTAAAGGGGTAGAATTAGCCTTAAAACAAAATCCAGATTTTATACTAAAAGGCATCTTTACCCGAAGAGATGTCTCCTCTTTAGATACGGACTCCAAGGTAATTCACATATCTGAAATTTTGGACTACAAAGATGATATAGATGTGATGATCCTCTGTGGCGGTTCTGCTAATGATCTTCCGGAACAAGGCCCCATGCTTGCAGCCCATTTTAATACTGTAGATAGTTATGATAACCATAATAATATCCCTCAATATTTTGATAGTGTAAATAAGGCTGCCAGTAAGGCCAATAAGGTAAGCCTAATTTCTGTAGGATGGGATCCAGGACTCTTTTCCCTTGCCCGTCTCTTGTTTGAATCCGTCCTTCCTGATGGTGAAAATTACACATTTTGGGGTAAAGGGGTAAGCCAAGGCCATTCCGATGCCATAAGAAGAATAGAGGGAGTTAAGGCTGCCGTCCAATATACCATTCCATCAGAAGAAGCAATAGAGAGGATTAGGGCTGGTGACAACCCTAAACTTGAAGCCACTGAAAGGCATACCAGGGTTTGTTATGTAGTGCCTTATGATATGAATGATAGGGACAGGATAGAAAAAGAGATTAAATCCATGCCCAATTATTTCCTAGGCTATGATACTACTGTCCATTTCATTTCAGAAGAAGAATTTATCAAAAATCATACTAAAATGCCTCATGGTGGCTGGGTAATCCGAACAGGCACAAGCGAAAATAATAATAAGCAGAGGATGGAGTTTAGCCTAAGTTTGGAAAGCAATCCTGAATTTACCTCTTCCGTATTGGTAGCCTTTGCTAGGGCAGTTAATAGAATAGCCCAGGAGGGGAAAAAGGGAGCTTTTACCGTATTTGATATACCCTTTGCCTACCTATCCCCTAGATCTGGAGAAGAATTAAGAAAAGAATTATTATGATTGAAAAAATTTTAATTCTGTGGTAATATATAAGTAATCTAAAATGGGCGATTGGCTCAGCTGGCTAGAGCGCCACGGTGACAACGTGGAGATCATTGGTTCGAGTCCAATATCGCCCACCATAAAAGAGCACCTATATATAGGTGCTCTTTTACTTTATCATCTGTAATAAGGGTGTTAATAAACCCATTATTCCACCAAGAAGGCCTCCCAGCCATGTAATAGCTTTCAATTCTCTATCTGCTATTTCAATTATTAATTCCTCCACAAACTCTATATCGTAGCTATTTATCTGGTCTTCAACCACTTTAGAGATGTTGAATAGGCCTATAATTTCAGGTAGTTTTTTGATTAAAAAGTCATTAAATATATCCATAATATTTTGGAATATATTAATAATCATATATTCATCCACATTTTCAACCAGGGCTAAAAGGGGTTTGTTGATAAGGCCTTCTAAAAATTTGTCCACCCCTAGATTTATATTTTCATAAAATTCCTCTGAGTTTAGGATAATCCTTAGCTGCTGGTCTAAAAAGCTTAGTGTTATATCCTTAATGCTTGCTTCCTGTGATTTAAGCTTTCCATCTATAAAATCAACAATTTTCCCCTGCTTCTCCTTATCTAATATATAATTTAATCCAGTATCTATAAAGCTCAACATATACTTCCTATCATACTTGGACAAGGTTTCCGCCATATACCCTACTTTACATTCCAACAGTTTATCAAGGGCTGCTACCAGGATAAAACCCATATCCCTTTCAATTTTAGATTCCTCTACATACTCCCTAATAGCATTAAATACCTTCTCTGCTATCATATCTGGACTGATGAAGATGGCAAGGGCCTTATTAATATTTTGATTAATAATATGGCTTATGGATTTTTTTACTTTCATCTCTATCTTTGGGTCTCGGAGGATAATCCTTACTAAGTTGGCAATATCTTTTTCATACTTATATATGGATTCTTTAACCATATGGATATACTCTGCTGAAACTACATCTTCTAACCTTCTCTCATCATTGGCTAGTTTATTCAAATTATGATCCAGTAGATCTACAATCCTCTCCCTAATTTCTTGGGATTTGGATAAGTGATATAAATATTCTTCTACTTTTTCACCTATAAGCCCATAAATATCATCTATGAAACTATTGAATACAGAAGCCTCCACAAATCCTATTATCCTCTCCCTAAACCTATCCTTTCTCAATTGGAAACAAATAAAGTCTGCAAGCTTCCTCCTAAAGGAATTTAATAATCCATCATAGTTACTATCCTCCATCAATTGGGCTAGGGATCTATCTTCCCCTTTTAATCTACTAAAATTGGACCTAATCCATGTTTTCATATATTCCCTCATATGATGACTGTATAAGGAGTCCATTATGACTTGGGGGGAAAGAAGATGGTCCCCTACTGTTTCCCCTATGGTTTTGGCCAATCTTTTCCTTTCCTTAGGAATAAGGCCTGGGGTAAAGGGTATGGGAAGGCCTAAAAAAAACTTCTTATCATGGGGCCTAAATAGCATTTTAATCGCTATCCAATTGGTAATATATCCTATAATCCCTCCAACCAATATTGGTATGATAAATCTCACTTCTTCACCTCTTGCAAAAATATTTAAACATCAAACCCTATCTATATATTCTAATAAATATTAATGTCAAATAAAATAGGCAAAATATAAATCCAAAGTAAAAAGCTTTGGATTTATATTTTGCCAGTACTAATAATTTAATTCATATATATCTGAAAACTCTATTTTTACCCTATCTATCTGTTCGTTCCTATTAATATATATTTTATTTTCCTCTCCATAGTCCACCAAGGATACTGGCAATTCTATTATGAATCTACTTCCCTTACCTACTTCACTCTCCAATAAAACCTTACCGCCATGGAGCTCTACTATTGATTTAACTATAGATAGGCCTATACCACTACCCTCATGCTTCCTTCTTAAAGTAGTATCCACCTGTTTAAACCTATCAAATATTTCATCTACCATATCTTCCGGTATACCTATTCCATTATCCTCCACCCATATTATAACCCTATCTTCTTTATTATTGATATTAACTTTTATATGTCCCCCTGGCCCAGTAAATTTGACTGCATTGGAAAGTAAATTTAACATAACCCTTTCTATTTCATACCTATCACAAGCCACAATCCTTTCTTCCATATCTGTATCAAAAACTAATGTAATATTTCTTCCTTTTATGTATTCAGCTACAGCAAGGGTAATATCCTCAACTATGGAAATAATATTGTGGTTTCCCAACTTCAACTGCATATGGCCTATATCGATTTTGACCATATCGATTATATCATCGGAAAGTTTAATAAGCCTATAGCAATTTTTTTTAATAATATTTAACTGTTTTTCTGTCAGTACATAAACCTTATCTCCATTGCCTTTGTTTATGCTGGGTAAAAGTTGGGTTACCCCTAAAATTATATTTAAGGGGGTTCTTATCTCATGGGATATGGTACCAATGGAAGAAGTTTTCAAATCTAGTCTTCTTCCTTCCCTACATTCTGGCTTGTATTTATTAATTATTATCCCCCAGCTTTTATTGCCATTCATCAAAGCCTTGTTTATTTCAGATATTATAGAAAGGGCTTCCCTGGAGCTTGACTGAACCAGAGCCATATAAATTAAATGATAAAATATAAATCTAAAAGTATGTCCTAAAAGAGCAGATAAACTGAAAACATGATCATTTTTAATCAAGAAAATTTCAGATATAGTAGTGGCTACTAGGAAGTATACTACATATATATTAGCTTTCTTATGTTCCCTATAGTTTTGTATTAAAAAGTATATTATTCCTATGAATAGGATGGTGCATATAATATACTGGCTTATTGTTTGAAAAAAAGTGGGCCCATACCCTTCCATATAAAAAACTGGAAATATATTTAAATAAAATATTGAAACCACTAATAGGCCAGTAACAGTTAGGTAAGTAAATACTACTTTTTTTAACCCTATCTTTTTATTATATAATGCAAAAGATATAATTATGGATAAACTTTCTAGAAGCCTGGCAGCAATCCATAATTGAATTGATATATTAGTGGCATCATATATAAACTCACCCCTTCCACTATAGGTAAGGATATGGAGTAGATCCAAACAGGCTATAAATCCATAGGACATACCTAATAATATTATCCTATTATCTTTATTTGAATAATAGGTGTGTAAAGCAAGTAGAAACATAATAAAGGAAATAATTATAATGGATAATTCCAATATAATATGGTATAGCATAAAATTTCGACTTCCAACTACCAGGCCTAGGGACAAAAAAAATAGAAACCTCAACAAATTAATATTTTTTATGGTGTATTGTAGGTTAAATAATTGATTCTTAACATCATCCACTGATAAAACCTCCTGTTAAATATTTTTCAACATACAACTTTTATTATACTCATTAGGGTTGTGGTAATTTGTCATAATCTGTCCCCAATTTAAAATTATTTAATATTGTTAAAAGGCACCTAAAAGTGCCTTATTTATCGAAACCTATAATTTGTATGGTCATTGCCCAAATAATGGACATTTGCTGTAATCCTCACAATATTGTTCTCCTTATCATAATGTATCCTGACATCTGAAGGCCTGCCATCATCTCCCCTATATTCTAGATGCCTTTCTAAAATATTTAGGGCATAATCATCATTAAAATCATTATAATCCCTTTTATATTCATCAGCGGAAATTTCTAATACAAGGCTGTGAAGCCCATTTTCAACCTTTCTTCTCTCAATTATATTTTCAAAATTCATATCCCATCCTCCCATTTATCAAAATATAAAGCCCTTTCTATTATCTTTTTTTTTAATATATTTTTATGTCACTATTTTAAATTTAAAAATTGCATATTTTAAGTGGGAAAAGTAGAAGATAGATTTACAAAAATAATTATGTTAATTGTAGGTATAAAATGGCTAGCAAGGAAGAAAACAAACTACCAAAATCCTATTGGCTGGATTCTACACCAAGTACAGAATACCCAAGTTTAAATGAAGATATAGATCTGGATATTTTAATAGTGGGAGGGGGTCTGGTAGGTATTTCCTGTGCTTACTTTTTACAAAAAGAGGGTTTCAATATAGCCGTCATAGAAGCCGACCGTATTTGCCAAGGTACTACTGCCCATACAACGGCAAAGATCACCTCTCAGCATGGATTAATCTACAACAAAATTAAAAACCAACGGGGAAAGGATATGGCAAAAGTATATGCTGAATCTAATGAACTGGCTATAATAGAATACAAAAGAATTATAGATGAAAATAAAATAGACTGCGATTATACCCATCAATCAGCATATATATACACAAGATGACAAATATGTTCAAAAAATAAAAGAGGAAGTTAAAACCGCTAGGGATTTAGGTATTGAAGCATCCTATATTGAGGAAATTCCTTTTCCCATTCCTATAAAAGGAGCCATCCGTTTTGACAAGCAAGCCCAATTCCATCCCAGAAAATACTTATTAGGATTGGCTGATGTAATTTACAATAAGGGGGTCCAGATATTTGAAAATACCAGGGCAGTAAATATAGAAAAAGATGGGGATAGTTACATTATAATAACTGAAAAGGGTACTAGGATAAGGGCTAAAAGGGTTATAATTGCTACCCAATATCCTTTCTATAATAAAGAGGGAATCTATTTTGCTAGAATTTTCCCCATAAGATCTTATATTATTGCAATTAAGGCTAAAGAAAAGTATCCTGGAGGAATGTATATAAATGCAGAAACTCCTACCAGATCCCTCCGCCACCATAATACCCATGATGGTGAGCTTATTTTAGTAGTAGGATCTAATCATATGACAGGACAGAGTCATGATACGGAAAAACATTATAATGAACTGATTGAATTTGCCCACAACATATTTACCCTAGAGGAGATACCTTATCGTTGGTCTACCCAGGATTATATAAGCCTAGATGGGGTTCCCTATATAGGGAATTTCACATCTGATACTCCTAATTTGTACCTTGCCACCGGTTTTCAGCAATGGGGTATGACCAGTAGTATGGTATCGGCTATGGTAATCAGGGATTTAATAGTCAAAGGTGAAAGTCCATGGCAGGACCTTTATAATCCTTCCAGAAAAAATATAATTGGAGCAGCAAAAAATTTTATAGTGCAAAATCTAAATGTTGCAGCCCAGCTATTAGACGGAAAGCTTTCCCCCTTGCCTGAAGATATGAACATTGAACCTGGGGAAGGCAAGGTCATAAAAATTCAAGGTGAAAGGGTTGGAGCCTATAGGGACGAGAAAGGAACCTTGCATCTAGTAAATACCACCTGCCCCCATATGGGTTGCGAATTGAATTGGAATCCTGCAGAAAAATCTTGGGATTGCCCTTGCCACGGTTCAAGGTTTACCTATGAGGGAGAAATAATAGAAGGACCAGCAATAAAACCTTTAAGGGCTGGCAATAACGTAAATACACTGGAAAAATTACTCAAAGATGATTATTAAGATATAAATATATTAACCAACAGAAGATATTTTCTGTTGGTTTTTTATGGTATAATCAATATATAATAATCATTATGTAGAGGTGGTTGTTATCATGAAAACAGTAGATTGCCTAGGAGATATGTGCCCCATTCCCATTATAAAAACAAGGAGAGCCTTAAATAAAACTAGTCCAGGGGAAACTATAAAGATAGTAACAGACCACAGCTGCGTATTAGATGCAATAAAGGAAAACTTTAAAAAGCATACAATAAGCCATGAGGAAGTCATAAATGGGGTTTGGGAAATATTTATTACAAAAAATTAGCACAAACTCCTCTTAGCAGTCTTCTTAAAATATTCAACAAAATTATGTAATGCTTCATCTTCCTTTATATTTTTATTATATATAAGATACATATCATACTCTATGTATAAGTCCCTTATATTTATCTCTTTCAATTGCTTATTGTACAATTCCTTTTTTATGGATGTATAAGGTAAAAAACCAATCCCAAACCCATTTAAAACGGAAGACTTTACCGATTCTGCAGATTCACTATTATATAGGATATTTAAATCTTCTATTTTAAGGTCAATAGTATTCAACTTTTTATTGATAGCATCTATGACATATACCCTATCATTTAATAATATAAATGGGTGCTTTATAAATTCTTCAAAATCTATTTCATCCTCAATCTCATAATCTTGAGGGGCAACTAGGACCATCCTATCCTTACCTATCTTATAATAAGATAGGTCTGAATTTTTGGGCTTATTGTATATAACACCTATATCACATATATTATTTAACAGCCTTTGTTCTATTTCATCTGCTTCATTGGGATTTAATTCATAGCTGTAATTGCCAAACTTCTTCTTGATTTCATACATGACACAAGGTAGTGAATAGGTAGCTATTGACCAGCAGGCCTCAATTTTGATTTGCCTTTCCTTTTCATCATCCAGCTTAAGTTCTTGGAGCATGGTTTTATAGGTCTTAATGATATTATCTGCATATTTTAAAACTATGAGGCCCTTATCAGTTAATTCAACCCCTTTGTTGCTCCTCTCAAGCAATTTATATCCCAATTTTTCTTCCAATTTTAAAATCTGCTGGCTTAAAGCCGATTGGGATATATGGGATTCCTTAGCAGCCTTGGAGATACTTCCTGCAAGGGCCACTTTGCAAAAAAAATCTAGATATTCTATGTTCACCAATATCCATCTCCTTATAACCGATTAT
>JAAYEM010000015.1 GCA_012728725.1 Tissierellia bacterium
GTATGATTTAGACAGTCTTGATAAGATAGGAATATAATGGATTAGGCATATAGGTAGATTTATATGAAATATTAGTACCTTTAAGGAGAGACAAAATGAACCAGGCCATTGAAATTATGGAGAAGGTCATAAGCATTAGGGAGAAACCCAATAAATATAAGAATGATAATGAGGTTATCAAATGATTAGAAATACTTGGGAAATACATCCAAAGATTCCCTGATGTGCTGGATAAAGAAATATTAATAGCAAAATTATAATTTTATATGGACCTAATTTATATATTATGCAGCCAAATGTAATATAGGTTTTCTCCTAGAAATATTTATAAGGGTTATTGTTTATATTTCCAAGAACCTATTGACAAATCGGTCTACAAAGCATAGACTATAATTAAAAAGGTCTATGATTTGTAGACCGAAAGGGGTGTTATTTATGGCGGAGTATAGACTTACTGAAGCAGAAGAGAATTTAGCAGATATAATATGGGCAAATGAGCCTATTAGATCATCAGAATTGGTAAAGATTTGTGAAGAAAAATTCAATTGGAAAAAGTCTACTACTTATACCATGCTAAAAAGACTTGAGAAAAAGAAGATAGTACAGAATAAGAATAGTATAGTAGAAGCATTAATAAAGAAAGAAGATTATTTTGCAGAACAGAGTAAGATGTTTATCGAAGAAAACTTTGATGGCTCCTTACCTAGATTTTTGGCAGCCTTTACAAGAAGGAAAAAGCTTAGTAAAAATGAAATTAAGGAACTGCAGAAATTAATAAATGAACATAGGGAGGAAATGCGATGAATAAATTATTTTTGCAAATCATCAACATGAGCATTACCTCCACTTATGTCATTTTATTTATTATAATAGTTCGGTTTTTTATGAAAAAAATACCCAAAATATTTTCCTATAGACTATGGGGGATAGCATTTTTTAGACTGATATTTCCATTTTCATTTGAAAGTATATTTAGCCTCATATCAATTAATACAAAGCCCATACCAGAGAATATAGTATACACTCAAACACCACAGATTCAAAGTGGAATTACAGCAATTGATGGTGCAGTAAATAGAGTATTTCCTACCCCTGTTGTGGAAGCAAGTGTAAATCCAATGCAAATCTGGATTTCAATAGGTAGTATAATATGGTTAATGGGATTGGTAGTGCTGTTGATTTATTGTGTATTTTCTACATTAAAACTTTCAAAGAATTTAAAATGGGCAACTCATCTTTACGATAATATATATAAAATGGATAGTATAAAGACACCTTTCGTTTTTGGATTGATAAAACCTAAAATATATCTACCGCATAATCTTTCTGAAACTGAAGAATCCTTTATTATAAAACATGAACAAACTCATATCAAAAGGTGTGATCATATTATAAAATTGCTAGCTTTTTTAGTAGTATCCATTCATTGGTTTAACCCTATGGCATGGATTGCATTCTATCTAATGGGTGAAGATATGGAGCTATCCTGTGATGAATCGGTGATTAGGGAAATGGGTTATGGGATAAAAAAGGATTATTCCAATTCTTTATTATCATTATCCGTTGGGAAAAGGATAATAGGAGGGTCACCTATCCCATTTGGAGAGAACAATATAAAGGGTAGAATTAAAAACATACTATATTACAAAAAACCTAAGTTTTGGGTTACAATTTCAGCAACCATTGTAATTATAATCCTGGCTGTAGGATTATGTAGTAATCCACCCCAAAAAAGCAAGACTGTAGAAGACTATGCATGGGAGTATATTGATATGCAAATTGAAATGTATGAAGATATTGAATGGGGAGGGTTGAAAATTATAGACAAAAAGATAGTAAAACTAGAAAAGTTATCCTCCTTTGAAAATATACTTTCTTCTACTGTAGAGTTATGGAGATTGGAGTATAGATTAAAACCAGAAAACATCGATGAAGTAGTGGTAGCAGGTGGCATGCAGGTTGATGATGGATGGATAACGGAAGATAGCAGCATGGGTAAGCCCAAGCTGGTTTTTACTTATGAAGATGATGAATTAATATATTTGGGAAATGCAAATACCCTGGATTACCATACTGATACCTTGGCAACACAAGAAATTGCAATTCGTATAATGCTAGAAAACATGGGTCTATTACCTAATGAAAGCTATGGAGGGAAACATGTAGTAATAAAATTTCCCCTATCAACGGGAGAGGCATCCCAATTACTTTTATCTCAGCCGATAACACAAGGAAATGATGGAATATGGGCTGTGGAAAGATGGATGGATGGAAATGGGATTATATATCATGTTAACCCTTATCCTGAAATGGATATAACAATTGAAGAACATTATAGGCTTTTGCAAGAACAATGTGACAAAGGGCAAAAAACATGGCTACTAGACCCTATTCAGGTAGGATATGATTATATTATAAATACCTTGGGTCAAAGATTGGTAAAAATGGATGATCTGGTAATCATCAATCCAGCTACAATTGATGATTTTCTAATAACACCTGAGAGCCATTACATAGGATATATCACAATGATGACCTTGGATGAAAGAATATTTCATTTGGATAAGGTAGAATTTTTGACACAAGAAGATGAAGGGAGAGCGGCAGAGTTAAATATAGATATAAATATTGATATGCCTTCTGGATTTTATATTTACAATGAAGATACTTATCCCATTTCTTTAGAGGTTACCGATGACACTGAATATCTGATATTGGATTGGAATCAGCTTTCAAACCATAAATCTATTACAAAGAAGGAGTTTATTGAGCATAATGAGAGTCTAAGCTATAGCCCTCTCTATCATGTATATACCAAGGACGGATATGTAACAAGAATTAAAGAACAATATATACCCTAAAATTATAAGGTCTTTAGTAATAAGAAGTGTAATGATGATAAGGTTATAATAAGGAGAGGGCTAGAGGGAGACTAATCATGTTTAGAGAAATGAGAAGAAAGAAGCAATTATTATTCCAATAAGAGGCTATAAAAATTCTAAAGTATTGTTCTTCTGGAGTTTTGACTGTAATGCCTGTTTGATTGAAGTAATAATTGAGCATATGACAGTAAGGCTGCTATAGAAATTATAGATTGAGAAATAAGGCTAGTAATAAGTCCATATTTGGCAGCTCAAAAGAACTCTATTAAGAGTTCTTTTTTTCTCAATGCACATAATAACTTAGAAGGGAATAGATTATAATATAATATCTTTTATAGGAGGTTATTAGATGACAAAAATAAAAAGAATCTTTCCAGGTGGAAATACATCAGAAGGATTTTATTCCTTTCATGATAATATAATCGGTGAAAATAGGAAAAGGTTATATGTATTAAAAGGAATGCCAGGTGGGGGTAAATCTTCATTGATGAAATCAGTAGGGAAAAAGGCAGTGGAAAAGGGTTATAGTGTGGAATACCACCATTGTCCATCAGATCCCAACTCCATAGATGGTATTGTAATTGAAGAATTAGGTATTGGCATAGTAGATGGTACTGCTCCCCATATAATAGATCCAATATATCCTGGGCTGGTAGATAAGTTAATAGATTTGACCCAATTCATAGATAGTAAAAAGTTGATAAATTTTAAGGATAAAATAATAAAGGCCAAGATAGATAATAAAAAGGCCTATAGTAAAGCCTTTGGATATTTTAAATCTGCTAGTATTGTTTATAATATAATTGCTGAAAACAACAAGGCTGGACTAGATATAAAAGGAGTAAATAGGGAGATAAAATCACTGATAGATGAGATATTTTCCAAGGAGCTGGTAAACAAAGGGGGATTTGATTTCAAAGAAAGGCATTTATTTACCAATGCCAATACACCCGATGGCTATGTAGACTATACTGATACCATTTTAAGATATATACCTAATATATACTATATAAAAGGAGAAATAGGAACTGGCAAATCTGACTTAATAGAGAGAATGGTGGAAGAATGTAGGATTAGGGATTATAGTATAGATATATACCACAATTCTACATTACCTAAAAAGCTAGAAACCTTGTTTATAAAGGATTTAAAGGTGTGTATTACTTCCAATGAATACGGATTACAGTTTCCACATAAAATGATAGATTTGGATAAGTATTTAGATAAAAGGGTAATAAATGAGGAAGACTATGAGGTATATAGGCTATTAATTGAAAAAGCTACTATAAATCTATCAAAGGCTAGAGAAAACCACCATATATTAGAAGAAACCTATAAAACAGCAGTAGATTACAATCAAATTAATAGGATCAGGGAAGATATTATAAAAGAGATATTTGGCTAAAGCATAACTTCCCCTTTTCGGTGCCAGGCACCAAAAAGGGGAAGTTATTTGTAACATACTTGTAATATTAAAATTGATTTATTATTTCTTCATAGAAGGCTTTAAGAATTGAGTCTACTTCTCCTTTTGGACAACCACCTTGTACTGTTTGGGGGCTGCCACCACCTTTAATATTCATCTTTTCCATTATTGTTTTTAGTATATTCTTCATATTAATATTTAAATTATTACTACGGCTTATGATGAAGCGACCTGTTTTATTATCTTCTATTCCAAATATGCTTATGGTATTATCTGTTGAATTTAAGTAGGATATCATGTTTTGCATATCTTCAAATTCTATGTCAGAAAACTTATTAATTACAAAATTTATGCCCTTTACTAGCTGTGACTCCTTCAATAGTTCTTCACTTCTATATTTATTTAGTTCTTCTTTTAGTTGCCTATTTGCCTGTTCCAATCTTTCTTTTTGGGCATATAATTTTTCAACCCTATCATATACCTCCCTATCTTTTGTGGAAAGGAGATTGCTTATTTTTTTTATGTATTTACTCTTCCAGGTGTAATCCTTTAAAGCCCTTCCACCACAGACAAATTCTACCCTAATATTCCCCTTATAAGGTTCCACTTTTCTAATTTTGATCAAACCAATTTCTCCAGTACTTCTTAGATGGGTACCACAACAGGGAGTAAAGTCAAAACCATCGATTTCTACAATGCGTATATTAGAATTAGCCGCGGGATCTCTTCTAACAGGCAATTTGTCTACTTGATCTTCTTCAACTATATAGGATTTAATTGGGAAGTTGGAGAATATAATTTTATTGGCAAATTGCTCTATTTTTTCTATATCCTTTTCTGTTATCTGGGCAATATTTATATCGATATATACATATTCTTTGCCAATATAGAAACCTATGGTTTCCCCATTGAATAGTTTATAAAAAACAGCAGATAGAAGGTGTTGGCCTGAATGCTGTTGCATATAATCAAAGCGATTATCCCAATCTATGGAAAGTTTAACCCTATCGCTATGTATATTCTCCTCAACTACGTGGACAATATCACTTCCATCTTCATAGGTGTCTATAACCTTAACCCCATTAATTGTACCCTTATCCCCTGGTTGTCCCCCCGCCAGATTGGGATAAAAAATTGTCTTATTAGTTTTAATATAATATTTATTATTCATATATTTTTTGTCTACAATACGGCAATCCAGCTGTCTTAAATAAGGATTTTCCAGATAAACTTTTTCTGTCATCTATATCACCTATCCTTCTGATATTACTACTATTCTACCATTTTTTAATAAAAATCAACAAGATTAATTATAAACTTATTAAATATATGCTATAATTTTATAAAACAGTATAAATATGATGGTAATAAAATTTATTAAGGAAGGATGATTTATGGATAATAAGCATATAGGCAGTATGTTTACCCTTATGGGCTTAATTCTATTAATATGGTCTTTAAATAGAATCCATAGAAATAGAAAGGACTAATAGGCATGAGAAGACCCTTTGTGTTTTTTACTATTCCTCTATTATTGGGAATAGTATTTTATTATTTCATAGAAATAAGTATCTATACAATATTATTTTTAATAATGTTAACTATTGTTTCCAGCCTTATAAGGTTGAGGCTTAATCTTTCCATAAGGGTCCATATTATTATATTGTTTTTTCTTGTAGGTGTGCTTACAAGCAATATTAAAGCAAAGGGCAGTCAATTGTTAAAATATGTAGATTTGCCCATAGAAGCAAGGGGAATTGTAAAGAATATAAAGACAGTTTCACAGGATGAAGGAAGATACGTAGTATCCATAGATAAAATAGAATATGATGGCAAGGAAAAAAAGGTATCCGAGAATATCCTATTGAAAATTATTGGAGACAAGGACCTATCCTTAGGTGATGAAATAATTTTTAGTGGGGTATTAAGGGAGCCTTTGCCTAATACTAACCCTAAACTATTCAATTACAAATTGAACTTGCTAACGGATAGCATCTATACAACAGCTACCATAAGGGACTATTCAATTATATATATTAGAAGTACTCCCAATTTATTATATAGGCTAAAAGGCAGTTTTATAGATAGGGTGGAGAAAATTTTTGATATCTATCTGGTTGAGGAAAACAGTAGATTGATGAAATCCATCCTATTTGGGAATTATTCATATTTAGAAGAAGAAAGCCTTGAGCAGTTTCGAGATTTGGGACTGGCTCATGTGTTGGCTGTTTCAGGATTACATATTGGAATTATTTCAGGCTTATTAATAGGGATATTTACATTCATTGGAATAAACAGAAGGGCAAATATTATTTTAACCATTATAATTCTTTGGATTTATGCCTATATAATAGGATGGCCCCCTTCTGTACTTAGGGCTAATATAATGTTTACAATATTGTTATTTTCACAATTGCTGGCAGAACCCTACGATTCAATCAATACCCTATTTTTTGCATTATTCATATTAGCAATAATAAATCCCTTTTGGATTTTTAATGTAGGCTTTCAACTATCCTTTATAGCTACCTTTTTTATCCTTTATATTTCACCAAAACTAAGCTTATTCACTTATTCCAAGGATAGCAAGATAGTTAGGTCTGCCATTGGGATTTTATCCGTCCAAATAGGCTTACTACCAGTATTGGTATATTATTTTAATAGAATTCCCCTTATAGCCATAGTGGCAAATATTCTGTTACTGCCTCTATTTACTATTTCATTGATACTAAGCATAATCCTAATTCCTATATCTTTTGTTAGCCATACAATAGCTGATTCTATAGGAATCTTAATCGATTTTCTATTAAGTATAGAGTTAAAAGGCCTGGAGGTATTGAGCCATTTTCCTATGCTCAATATAAGGCTTCCATCCCCTTCAATAGTGGAGATCTTTTTATATTATATACTATTATTCATTATTTTTAATATAAAAGATATTAGATATATTGAAAAAGGGCTGATTAAATCCATAGTTTTTTATTTGCTAGTACTGATACTTATAAATTCATTAGCTACAAATTTAGATAAATCTATAACTATAAATTTTATAGATGTGGGCCAAGGGGATAGTATATTGATAAGAACCCAGGGAGGAAATTATCTAATAGATACTGGAGGAGAATTATTTGGTGATTTTGATATAGGTAAAAACATTCTCCTTCCCTATTTGGAGAAGGAAGGGATATTTAGACTAAAGGGGGTTTTTATTACCCATTTTGATGCAGACCATTGTAAGGCCTTGCCTTATATAATGGATAATTTAAAGATCGACAATATATTTATTGGATATGAAAGGGATGACAACAGCCTCTATAAAGCAATCAAAGAGAAGGCTATAGAAAAAGATGTCCCAATAAGGATTTTAAAAAAGGGAGATAATTTAAAATTAGATGCTAATACGGGTATTTATGTAATAGGACCTGGTAATGAACTTTTAAGGAATCCTAAAATTAGCCATAATGATTTATCTTTAGTATTATTATTAGATTATTATAATAGATATATCCTATTCACAGGAGATATAGAAAGATTAGGGGAAGAGAGTGTTTTAAACAGTTTAAATGTGGAAATAGATTTTATAAAAGTTCCCCATCATGGAAGTAATACCTCTTCTGGATTGGACTTATTAAATAGATTAAAACCTAAAATTGGATTTATATCAGTGGGTAGGAATAATAGTTTTGGCCATCCTCATAAGGAGGTTATAGATAGGTATGAAGCTAAGAATATAATACTGTATAGGACTGATGAATTAGGGCTTATTACTTTAATGATGGATGGGACAAATTATCAGATTATCCCTTTCATAAAGGAAAAATTGAGTATAATATATGTACTAAAGCATTATGGTATTATTTTAATTTATTTGATGGGCTACATTATGGTTTCATATATATTAGTAAAGATATATAGTAGGAGAGAGTATGGTAACATTAGGGGGAGAGATGATATTTTTTTTATTGATTTGATATAATATATGGATGAGATTTCTATACAATAGACAATAATTAAAATGGAGGATTTCTATGCAAATAAATGTTATAAAAAAGAACAAGGTGGAAATGGCAAAGGAGATGGAAAATTGAACTATAAGGAATTTATTAAAAAAGTAAAGGACAAGGATTTAGAACCTGTATATCTATTCTATGGAGATGAATATTATCTGATGGATTATACATTGAAAGCTATAAAGGATACATTTATTGATGAATCCTTTGAAGCATTAAATTATGTTGTTATGAATGGTAGTGAGGTAGGTTTTGAAAAAATACTTAATGCTTGTGAGACCCTGCCCTTTATGTCGGATAAAAGGATTGTAATAGTTAAGAATCTGCCCTTATTCCAAAGCAAAAAGGAGGCAAGTAGCCAGGGAGAATGGAATCTCCCCCCATCTAAAAACCCATTGACCAAGTACATAGAGAGTCTAGAAGATTACATGTGCCTGATATTTTTAGAGAAGCAAAAAAGTATAAATAAATCCAATGCATTATATAAGGCAATTAATAAAGTAGGAGATGTAGTGGAGTTTACTAAATTAAAGGGTAGAGATTTAGATAATTGGGTTAAGGGAAAATTTAAACAATATAATAAAAGTATATCTATACCTGCTATTAATTATTTTATTCAGCAATCTTCTTACCTGGATCCTAACAGAAGCAAAACTTTATATGACCTGGAAAATGAAATAATTAAGATTTCTAACTATATGACCAATAGCCAGGAGGTTACCAAAGAAATTATAGATTTATTAATGGCCCAACCTTTAGAGATGAATATATTTAATTTGTTGAATAATATAAGTCAAAAAAATGGGGAGAATGCTATAAGACTATTTAATGAAATGTTTATGTCCAATGAACCTGTACTAAGGATATTACATATGATAGTCAGACAGATTAGAAACATGTTGCACTACAAAATGTTAAGGGAAAAGGGCTATTCTAAAGGGGAGGCCTTTAGTAAGATGGGAATATCCAAATATGAATATGAAAAAGTTTCTAGTCAAAGTAATAATTTTACCATATCCCAGTTAGAAAGAGCTATGCTTTATTGTTTAGAGGCGGATAAGACCATAAAATCCAGTTCTGCAGATTATCATAGGCTAGCTATGGAGATATTGATTAGCAATTTATGTTATCAAATATAATGGGAATTAATTAAACAAAAAACTTCGGGATTTCCGAAGTTTTATACTTATTATACTGCTTCTTCTATTCTATTTAGTTTCTTAGTTAACTTGCTAATCTTTCTTGAAGCAGCATTCTTGTGAATAACATTTTTACAAGCTGCTCTTTTTAATTTCTTATCTATAATTTTAAGTAATTCTTTAGCTTCTTCAGTATTTCCATTTTCCAATGCTAAATTAAACTTTTTAATATAAGTTTTTATTTCGGATTTTCTACTTCTATTTAGTTCGGTTCTTTTTCTAGTGGTTCGGATTCTCTTTTTTGCAGATTTAATATTTGCCAACCATTTCACCTCCTCTAATCTTAACAAAAGTTATTTTACCATGAAGATAGAGAAAATGCAAGGATAATTAAGTTTATTATACATAAAATAAAATGGGAAAACAAAAATAAATATAAAAGTCATAAGAGGAGGAAGTATATGATAGAAATAAGAACAGATTTGGCAATTGAAAACAGGGAGTTATATAAAGAACAGAACAATAGGGAAGTACCTGGGGTAGAGGTAGAAGAGGAAAAGGGGGAGAATTATACTGTAACCAGGGTAAAAATATTAAATGAATCAGGGGAAAAAAGTATGGGTAAACCTAAAGGAATATATATAACCATTGAGGTTCCAAAATTGAAAAATACCGACCAGGATTTAAAGGATCAAGTATCCCAGTTATTGGCAAAGGAAATTAAGGGAATAGGTATAAATGATGAGAATACCAAAACCCTTATAGTTGGCTTGGGCAATTGGAATGTAACTCCAGATGCTCTAGGTCCCAAGGTAGTGGATAGGGTTTTGGTGACAAGGCAGTTTTTTGTTGCTTACAATAAAGATAGGGATGAAACGGTGGCAAATGTTTCTGCAATTGCTCCAGGGGTTATGGGAATTACAGGAATAGAAACGGGGGAAATAGTTAAAGGGATAGTGGAAAAAACTAAACCAGACTTAGTGATTGCTATAGATTCATTGGCTTCTAGAAGAATGGATAGGGTTAGTACCACAATCCAGTTAACAGATACTGGGATTACTCCTGGTAGTGGTATAGGTAATAAGAGAATTGGTCTTAATGAGGAATACTTGGGAGTGCCGGTACTTGCCATAGGAGTTCCTACAGTTGTTGATGCTGCCACCATGGTAAATGATACTATGGATTTAATAATAGGTTCAATGAAAGAAGTGGCCCAAGTGGGAAGCCAATTTTATTCTAGTCTTGAACAGATATCTAGTGAAGATAAATATGCCCTTATTAGGGAAGTGCTAGAGCCATATATGCCCAATGTGGTAGTGACGCCTAAGGAAATTGATTTAATAATAGATGATTTGTCAATAATAATTGCTAATGGATTAAATATGGCCCTACACCACGGAATAGAACTGAAAGATGTAAACAGATATATTAGGTAAAAAACACTTCCTAAACTACTATCATATATGGAGTATAAAATGAATATAATCTATGTATTGAATACATAGTTTGGGGAGTGTTTTTATGAAAAGGAGGAGTAATAGTAGCAACTATATAATACTTGCCTTGGTATGTCTTATAGCCTTCCATACAGGCTCCATATTGATTAACATAGGAAGGAATAATTCAGAGATAAATATAGGTGATGAGGCCAAGGCAGTATTTAGTCAAGAAAAAATGAAAGTTGAAAGGCATTACTTTTTTATCTCCCTTTTTAGTAGAACAAGCTCTATTATCAATTTATATACAAATGAACATTTTGTTGATATTAGTCAAGGGGGATATAAGGGGGACAATTTATCTATAGGGGGCAGGTTGAGTAATTTTTTCAAAGCCCAAATTCCTTGGTTTTTCTTTAAAAAGGACTTGGCCTTAACAGAGACTGGAGAAGCTAAGGAAAATATTGATATAGAAAATGATCCATCCATAATTGATGATTTTATAATTATTGATAGGCTGGAAGAGTATGAAAACCTTATAATTATTGAGGAGACGGAAGGTGATGTATCTGCTGAAAACATACCTCCACCCTTAAATATACAGCCGTTGAAAATAGATAAAGAAAAACCCTACATTCTCATATACCATACCCACGGAACAGAATCCTACTCTTCCTTGGATAATAATATGCATCATACCACTGATAGAAATTATAATATTATCACTATAGGAGAGATCATCTGTAAAGCATTAGAAGCTAAAGGTCACAAAGTAGAGCATGTTATAAAATACCACGACATACCATCTTATAGTCAGTCTTATTCTAAATCTTTAAAGACTATAAAAGAAAAATTAGAACAAAATAGTAATTTGAAGATTTTATTAGATATCCATAGGGATGGATATGACCATAAGGATCCGGATATCATTAAAAATATGGAAAACCTTTTAAATAAGACTAAAATAAATATAAATGGAAAGGAAGTAGCTACTTTTTTCCTGGTTATAGGACCAGATTCCCCAAATAGTGAAGCTGTCTTAAACTTTGCAAAATATATCAAGGCAGTTTCAGATGTTTTATATCCTGGATTATGTACAGGCATTATGATAAAACCAGTAGGAAAATATAATCAATTTCTATCAGATTATTCAGCTTTAATAGAAGTAGGTAGCAACTTAAACACTATGGAGGAGGCTAGGGAGACAGCTAGCTTGCTAGGGGATATATTAAGTGTAGTAATAGAAAATATTCAATAGTTGCTTTTATTTATTTTTAAAGGATGGTATAATAAGAACACAGCTATAAGATGGGAGGAACTGTTATGGGAGAAGAAAAGAAGAATGTGAAGAGCGAAGTTATGGAATGGATAAAAAGTATATTATTAGCTGTTGTGATAGCTGTATTGATAAAGACATTTATATTTAATACCACTTATGTATTAGGCAATTCCATGTATCCCACCTTACATGAAAGGGACAGACTATTAGCCAATAAAATACCTTTGTATTTTTCAGGACCTAAAAGAGGAGAAATAGTTGTAATAAAAGCACCAGATGCGGAAAATAAGGATTATATAAAGCGGGTAATAGGTATTGGTGGAGACACAGTGGCTATAATCGACGGTAAAGTTTATCTAAATGGAAGATTACTCCAAGAGGATTATATAGAAAAAGGTGCCTATACCCATGTATACGAGGATAATTATTGGGAAGTGCCGGAGGGCTATATATTCGTATTAGGAGATAATAGGGAGGAAGGGGCTAGTAAAGACAGCAGATATTTTGGATGTGTACCTGTAGAAAATGTAAAAGGGATAGCTAGTTTTAGATACTTTCCCTTTGATTATAGGTTTGGGAAAATAAAATAGAATAATATTACAAAGAATTAGGAACAATAATCTGGGTGGTATTATTGGGAACTAGAATGGAAAGAAGAAAACAGTTAAAAGCACAAAGAAGAAAGAAATTTTGTAAAGGCATAATACTATTATCTACACTATTGATACTATATTTTGGAATAAAGGTGGTAAATGAAACTATCATTTACTTAGGTTATATGGAAAATCCTACTATATTTAGTTTAAATATAAGGAAAAAAGAATTAAATTTGTTTGGGAAAAATTATTTTATCGATTTAAATATATTGAAAAAAAACTATTAAAAGACCAGTATTTTCTGGTCTTTTGTTTTACTTCTAAAAGCATATCTGTTATAATTATAGTTTAGAGTTATTGAACTTCTTAAGGAGGAAGGATATGCAGATTGATAAACAGATCAAGCAAAGCAATGTGAGAAACTTTTCTATAATTGCCCATATAGACCATGGAAAATCTACCCTAGCAGATAGGCTTATAGAAAAAACGGGACTATTAACCTCTAGGCAGATGCAGGATCAAATCCTCGATAGCATGGACTTGGAAAGGGAAAGAGGTATAACCATTAAATTAAAAAATGTAAGGCTTACCTATAAAGCCAAGGACGGAGAAGAATATATATTAAACCTAATAGATACTCCTGGCCATGTAGATTTTACTTATGAAGTTTCTAGGTCTTTAGCAGCTTGCGAAGGAGCTCTGCTAATAATAGATGCTACTCAAGGAATAGAGGCTCAAACCTTAGCCAATGTATATTTAGCCCTAGAACAGGATTTAGAAATTGTACCTATAATAAATAAGATAGACCTACCTAGTGCTAGGCCAGAGGAAGTCAAAAAAGAAATAGAAGAGATCATAGGTATAGATGCATCAGATGCCCCTTTAATATCAGCCAAGGACGGAATTAATATAGAGGATGTATTAGAGGCAATAGTAAACAAAATTCCAGCTCCTAAAGGGGATATTAATGCACCTTTAAAAGCATTAATTTTTGATTCCTATTATGATACCTATAAAGGAGTTGTATCCTATATTAGGGTATTTGATGGGGTAATAAGGCCAGGTATGGAGATAAGGATGATGTCATCTAATAAACACTATGAGGTAACGGAAGTTGGAGTAACTACATCTGGGCAAAAGCCAGTAAAGGAGCTTAAAGCTGGGGATGTTGGATATCTTGTAGCTAATATAAAAAATGTTAAGGATGCTAGAGTAGGGGATACAATTACAGACCACAACAATCCAACAGCCAACCCCCTTCCAGGTTATAAGAAGGTAGTACCCATGGTGTATTGCGGTATTTATCCAGCAGAGGGAGAGGATTATAATTCAGTAAGAGATGCTTTAGAGAAACTTCAAGTAAATGATGCCAGTTTAGTATTTGAACCTGAAACTTCTGCAGCCCTAGGATTTGGTTTTAGATGTGGATTTTTAGGATTACTCCATATGGAGATAATCCAAGAAAGATTGGAAAGGGAATTTGATTTAAATATAGTTACCACTGCCCCCAGTGTAATATACAAAATAAAAACAAAATCTGGAGAATTGCTATCAATCCAAAATCCCACCAATATGCCTGATGCTACTGAGATTGAATATATGGAAGAGCCTATAGTAGCAGCGTCCATTATGACCCCAACAGACTATGTAGGTGCAGTAATGGAACTTTGTCAAAACAGGCGAGGGGTATTTAAGAATATGGAATATTTAGAAGAAACCAGAGTATTGATACATTATGATCTACCCTTAAATGAAGTAATATACGATTTTTTTGATGCACTAAAATCAAGGACTAGGGGTTATGCTTCCTTAGATTATGAATTAAAAGGATATCAGCGGTCTGAATTGGTTAAATTGGACATATTGATTAATGGGGAATTAGTAGATGCACTTTCCATTATAGTTCATAAAGATAAAGCCTATGCTCGAGGCAGGAATATTGCCGAAAAGCTAAAAGAGGAGATACCAAGGCATCAATTTGCAATCCCTATACAGGCGGCCATTGGTTCTAAAATAATTGCTCGGGAAACGGTAAAAGCTTTAAGGAAAGATGTATTGGCCAAATGTTATGGTGGGGATATCACTAGGAAGAAGAAATTACTTGAAAAACAAAAGGAAGGCAAGAAGCGCATGAGGCAAATTGGATCAGTAGAAGTACCTCAAGAAGCCTTTCTAGCTGTATTAAAATATGATGATAAGTAGACAGATAATGCACACTCAGTGTGCATTAAGTCATATATGGGAGGAATTTTATTGAAGGAATTGGGAGTATATATTCATATTCCATTTTGTAGTAGCAAGTGTTATTATTGTGATTTTGTATCCTTTTCCAATCAAGACTATAAAATAGCAGGATATATAGACTATTTGAAAAGGGAAATGGATTTATATAAGGAATACTTGAAGGATTATACAGTTAAGACCATATTCATAGGTGGGGGAACTCCTTCCTATTTAGAAGGTCATTTTATAGTTGAAATATTGGAACACCTGGATAAAAACTTTAATTTAAAGCAGGTGGAGGAAATAACGATAGAAGCTAATCCAGGAACCCTGAATGGGAAAAAATTATATCAGTATAAGGGAGCTGGAATTAATAGGATAAGTTTAGGAGTTCAATCCTTAAATGATAGGCTTTTAAAATCCCTAGGTAGGAGTCATACTTCAATGGATTTTTTTAGAAATTATGAACTAATAAGGGAAATGGGATTTAATAATATCAATGTAGATTTAATATTTGGACTACCAGACCAAACCATAGAAGATTGTATAAATACACTTAAAAAGGTAATTGATTTAGGGGTAGAACACATTTCCTACTATAGTTTAATTTTAGAAGAGAATACAATGATGAAAAAATGGTACCAGGAAGGACGAATCCAACTTCCCCAGGAGGAAATAGAAAGACAGATGTATCATAGGGGAATAGACCTTCTTAAGGATTCAGGTTATAAGCACTATGAGATTTCAAACTTTTCCAAAGAGGGATTTGAGTGTAAGCATAACCTCTTTTATTGGAAACTAAAGCCTTATATAGGCTTAGGAATTGGAGCCCATTCCAATATTAGCAATAAAAGGTTTTGGAACCATAGTGATTTTAAGTATTATTATAATAGTTTAGATCAAGGAAAGATCCCCATATCTGGGGAGGAGATTATAGATAAGGATATGGAAATTGCTGAATATATGATATTAGGCTTAAGGCTAGTAAAGGGTATAAACAAGAAAGAATTTGCTAATAGGTTTAAATTAAACATAGAAGATATATATAAGGGGGTACTGGATAAACATGAGAAAGGGGGCTTACTGTATACAGACCATGAATGGGTAAGATTTACTCCTAAAGGTTTAGACCTATCCAATTTGGTATATGTAGATTTGTTGCCTTAGAAATATATTCAAAAAAGGGTATTGACAAGGGACTTTAGTTTATGATAATTTTATGTTAGCACTCAAGGCTTAAGAGTGCTAACAACATGTGAGTGTGGACTGAGGTGGAAAATATGTTGGATGATAGAAAAATAAAGGTCCTCTATGCAGTTATTGATAGCTATTTAATCAGTGCAGAGCCTATAGGATCAAGAACTCTGTCAAAACAATACAATTTAGGTGTAAGTTCAGCAACCATAAGAAATGAGATGTCCGATTTGGAAGAATTAGGCTACCTGAATAAACCTCATACATCTGCTGGAAGGGTACCTTCTGATAAGGCTTATAGATTGTATGTAAACGAGATACTTAAAAAAGAAAAAATAAAGATTGATATAGAGAAAAAAGAAGAAATAAAAAGGATATTAACTAAAGAGTCAAAAGAGATAGATCAATTGATTCAAAATGCTGCAAGGATACTATCTGCCATAACCAAATATACTTCAATAGCTATATCACCTCAATTGAAGAAAATAAAATTAAAACACATACAATTAATACCTATAGATGATATGGAAATATTAATGGTTATAGTTAGTGATACAGGTATTGTCAAAAATACTATCCTTAGGGTTAAACAAAACATACCAGCTGATCAGCTAAATACAATATCTAATTTTTTGAATATTAAATTGAAGGGCTTAACCTTTGATGAAATAGGGAAAACAATGGGAGATGTAATATTTAAGGAAATGTATGAATTTAAGGAAGTAATAGACAGTATTATTCCTTTAATCAACCAATCCCTCAAGGATATGGATAATGTGGAAGTGTATGCTGATGGGGTTACAAAAATATTTGATTTCCCTGAATATAAGGACATAGATAAGGCAAAAGCTTTTATTTCTTTTATTGAAGATAAGGAACAGATAGCAAATTTGCTCTTAGACAACTCCTTGCAAAACGGCCTTGAAATAACAATAGGTGAGGAAAATATTTATGATCCATTAAAGGATTGTAGTTTGATAACTGCAACTTATAAGCTGGATGGTAAAACTATTGGTAAAATAGGCGTGGTTGGCCCCACCAGGATGGACTATATAACAGCCATAAAGGCATTAAGGCTGTTTTCAATAAATTTAACAGAGATACTTGAAATGTTTTCAAGATAAATATAGTATAATTAACGTTTACTCTATGCAAATCAAATAGCAAGTAAAGGGTGATAAAATGGAAAAAAAAGAAGATATAAAAAAAGAGATAAAAGAGGAGATGGTAGAGGATCAGGACGAAATAGAAGAGGTCCTGGAAGAAGATGCAGCAATTGATGGTAAAGAAGTGGAGAAAGATAAAGGAATAGAAGATGAAGAAAAGGATGGAAAGGATAAGGAAATAGAGGAACTAACTAACAGGCTATTAAGGCTTCAAGCAGATTTTATAAATTATAAAAATAGGGTTGAAAAAGAGAAGGAAACTATATTTTCCCATGCTACGGAGGATATAATAAGTCAGTTATTGCCTGTATTAGATAATTTTGAAAGGGCTTTAGACAGCGTAGAGGAAAAGGAAGGCTTTTATGAAGGTGTTAAAATGATATATGATCAGATATTAGGTATTCTTGAGAAAAATGGATTAAAAGAAATCCAATGCTTAGGCCAAAGTTTTGATCCCAATTACCATCATGCAGTTTTAACTGAGGAAGTTGAAGATCAGGAAGAAGGAACAATACTAGAAGTGTTCCAAAAAGGATATATGCTAAATGATAAGGTTATAAGACCAAGCATGGTTAAAGTAGCTAAATAAATATATAAGGAGGAATCTATATGGGGAAAATAATTGGTATTGATTTAGGAACTACCAATTCATGTGTAGCCGTAATTGAAGGTGGAGAGCCTATAATTATTCCTAATGCTGAGGGGAATAGAACTACCCCATCTGTAGTAGCCTTTACTAAAGACGGTGAAAGATTAGTTGGAGAAACTGCAAAAAGACAGGCAATCACTAATCCTGATAGGACAATTCTATCCATTAAAAGACATATGGGTAAAGATTATAAAGTAGTTATAGATGGCAAGGAATATACTCCACAGGACATATCTGCAATGATATTACAAAAGATCAAAATGGATGTGGAGGATTACTTAGGTGAAAAGGTAACTGACGCTGTAATTACCGTCCCAGCGTATTTTACCGATAGTCAAAGGCAGGCAACAAAAGATGCTGGAAGAATAGCTGGATTGAATGTTAAAAGGATTATAAATGAACCTACTGCAGCATCTCTTGCTTATGGAATGGATAAGGAAGAAGGACAACAAAAAATTATGGTATACGATCTAGGTGGAGGGACCTTTGATGTATCAATTCTAGAGTTAGGGGATGGAGTATTCGAGGTGCTGGCAACTAGAGGTAATAATAAGCTAGGTGGGGATGATTTTGATCAGGCCTTAATAGATTATATAGCTGAAGAGTTCAAAAAAGAACATGGTATAGATTTAAGAGATGATAGTATGTCTTTACAAAGATTAAAGGAAGCTGCAGAGAAGGCTAAAAAGGAATTATCATCGGTAATGTCAACCAATATCAATTTACCATTTATTACTGCTACTGCTTCTGGACCACTACATTTAAATATGGATATATCAAGGGCCAAATTTGAAGAGTTAACAGCCCACCTAGTTGAAAAGACATTGGAACCTATTAGATTAGCACTTAAGGATGCTGGACTTTCCACTAATGATATAGATAAAGTGATCCTGGTTGGAGGTTCTACAAGGATACCAGCAGTGCAAGAAGCAGTTAAAAGGTTAATAGGGAAGGAACCTCAAAAGGATATTAATCCAGATGAATGTGTTGCTATAGGTGCTGCAATCCAAGGTGGAGTTTTAAGTGGAGAAGTAAAGGATCTATTGCTATTGGATGTAACACCATTATCTTTAGGCATTGAGACCTTAGGTGGAGTAACTACCAGATTAATAGAAAGAAATACTACTATACCTACCAGGAAATCTCAAATATTTTCAACAGCTGCAGACAATCAAACTTCTGTTGAAATTCACGTTGTACAAGGGGAAAGGCATATGGCTGCCGACAATATTACATTAGGTAGATTCCAACTAACTGGAATACCACCAGCCCCAAGGGGAGTACCTCAAATAGAAGTGACCTTTGATATAGATGCCAACGGTATAGTTAATGTAAGTGCTAAAGAGTTAGGAACAGGCAGAGAACAAAGTATCACTATCACTGCTTCAACCAACTTAACTGAAGAAGAAATTGAGCAAAAGATAAAAGAAGCTGAAAAGTTTGCTGAAGAAGATAGGAAGAAGAAAGAAGCAGTAGAGGCTAGAAACAACGCGGATTCAATGATTTATCAAACAGAAAAGACTTTAAAAGAGCTAGAGGGCAAGATAACAGGAGATGAAAAATCAAGGGTTGAAGGAAAGCTTGAAGAGTTGAAAAAAGCATTAGAGGGAGATAATATAGAAGAAATTAAAAAGAAAACAGAAGAATTAACCCAAGAATTCTATAGTATATCTGAAAAGTTATATAAACAGGCATCGGGGGCAAACCCAAACAGCCAGAATAAGGATGATGACGATAACGTTGTAGATGCAGATTATGAAGTAATGGATGATGATGAATAAATTTAAAATATTCAAAAATCAAAGCTAAATCTATTGGATTTGGCTTTGATTTTTGATACACTATTTTAGTAGTATAAAAAAGGTTGGTGAAATTGATTGAAAGATTACTATGAAGCACTTAATGTATCTAGAGATGCCAGTCAAGAGGAGATAAAAGCAGCCTATAGAAGATTAGCCAAAAAATATCATCCAGATTTAAATCCCAATGATAAAGAAGCAGAAAAAAAGTTTAAGGAAATAAATGAAGCTTATGAAGTATTGAGTGATCCAGAGAAAAGAAAAAGGTACGATGCCTTTGGTCATGCTGGCGTTAATGGCCAAGGAGGCTTTGAAGGTTTCGGTGGTTTTGAAGGCTTTGGTCAAGGTTATGCTGGTGGCTTTGAGGATATTTTTGAAAATATATTTGATATGTTTGGAGAAGGATTTACTAGAACTTCCTCTAGAAGGAGAAGAGGACCTGTTAGGGGAGAAGATATAATATATAAATTGGATATAGATTTTGAAGAAGCAGTTTTTGGGATAGAGAAGATAATATCTATTAGAAAACTAGAACCTTGTGACACCTGCTCTGGTTCTGGTGTAAAACCGGGCAGCAGTAAAGAAACTTGTAGTAAGTGTAATGGTTCAGGCCAGGTAAGATATGCTCAACAAACTCCATTTGGCCAGTTTGTTCGGGTTGCCACTTGTGATCAATGCCATGGAACAGGAGAGGTTATAAAGGAAAAATGTACCACTTGTGGTGGTACCGGTAAAGAAATGAAGAATAAAAAGATTAAAGTAAAAATTCCTGCTGGTGCTGATACGGGGACGGTTATTCCAATTAGAGGAGAGGGAGAACCAGGTGAAAATGGCGGTCCTTCGGGAGACCTAAAAATATATATAAATGTAAGGGAGCATGAAATATTTAAGAGAAAAGGAAATGATGTATATTTTACAGTTCCCATAACCTTTACTGAAGCAGCATTAGGAGCAGAGATTGAAATACCAACCCTTGATGGGAAAACCATGACCTACACCATTCCAGCAGGAACCCAAACGGGAACCCAATTTAGAATAAAAAATATGGGGGTACCAAATATAAGGGGAATTGGTAGAGGAGATTTATATTTTAAAGTAAAGGTTAAAGTGCCAACAAAACTAACGGAGAAACAGAAACAGTTATTAAGGGAGTTTGCAAAGGAAAGTGGGGAAATCCATAAAGAAAGAAAAAAGGGATTCTTTGACAGGATGAAGGATGCATTTGGAAATTAGGGCAATCACTCGATATAAGAGTGGTTGTTTTTTTAGTGGTATTTTTGATTGCTTTAGGGTATAATATTCTGAGATTCATTAAAAGGATGTGAAGTTGATGAAATGGGTTGAGGTTCAAATAAAGACCACTACCGAGGCGGAAGAGATAGTTACTGGTATATTATACGATTTAGGAGTAACTGGATTGGCAATAGAGGATCCTAAAGATTTATTGGCATTTCAACAATCAGAGGAGGACTGGGATTTTATAGATCCCAATATCATTAAACAAAATTATGAAGAAGTAATTATTAAAGCTTATTTCCCAGAAAATAAAAATTTAAGGGATAAATTAGAATTGATACGGGAAAATATTGAAAGGATTCCTCAAAAAAAATATGGGAAGAGCCTAGGAGAGGTTACTCTAACGGTAATATCTGAAAGGGATTGGGCAGAGGAATGGAAAAAATACTATAAGCCTATTAGAATAGGCAAAAGGATATTGATAAAGCCTACATGGGAAGAAGTTGAAGGAAGAGATGGGGAAATAATTGTTGAACTAGATCCAGGAATGGCATTTGGTACCGGTACCCATGAAACTACTATGATGTGTATAGAGGCTTTGGAGGATTATGTAAAGGAAGGAAATAAAGTTTTAGATATTGGCTGTGGTAGTGGCATATTAAGTGTTGTATCGGCAAAATTAGGTGCAAGAAGGGTAATTGGAGTAGATATAGATCCCTTGTGTGTCAAAATATCTAATGAAAATGTCAGCCTAAATAAGGTGGATAAAATAGTTGAAATAAGGGAAGGTAATTTATTTGATGTTGTCAAAGAAAAGGGAGATATAATAGTATCTAATATAATAGCTGAAGTTATAGTGGATATGGTATATCAGTTAAAAGATTACCTAAATATAGGTGGAATATTTATCGCTTCAGGGATTATAAAGGAAAAGATAGATATGGTAGAAAAAACCCTTATAGAGAAGGGCTATAAGCTTTTAGAAGTAAAGACTATGGGAGAATGGGCTTGTATAGTATCTACTATGGAATAAGGTGAAGCTATGAATAGGTTTTTTGTAACAAAGGATCAGATAATTGGAAGTAATATTCAGGTATTAGGAAAAGATGTAAAACATATAAAAGATGTGCTAAGGTTAGGGCCAAAGGATAAAATAGAGTTAGTGTGTCAAGGGGAGTCCTACATTTGTCAAATAAGGGAAATTAAATCCGATAGAGTGCTAGTTGATATTTTAGATAGATATAAGGGTAGGAATGAACCTCCAATCCATATAATCCTCTATCAAGGTATAGCTAAAGGCGATAAGATGGACCTGATTATCCAAAAAGGGACGGAGATAGGTATAAAGGAGATATATCCAGTAATAACCAATAGGACTGTGGTTAAAATAAAGGACAGAAAAAAGGAAGAGAAGAAAATAATAAGATGGAATACAATAGCTGAAGAAGCGGCCAAACAGAGCAAGAGGGATCTTATACCAGCAGTGCACAATATAATTAGTTTCCAGGAAATGCTAGATATATTAAAAAAAGAAAAAAATATAATTGTAGCCTACGAAAAGGCTAAGTTTAAGGGACTCAAGGAAGTTTTAAAGGCCATAGATGGACAGAAAATCCATATTATAATAGGGCCAGAAGGTGGCTTTGAGGAAGAGGAAATTAAGGAATTGGAAGGGATAGGAGGACAAGTTGTAACTTTGGGGCCAAGAATTTTTAGAACAGAAACAGCTGGTATTGTGGTAGCTTCCATTGCATTATATGAACTTGGAGACTTAGGAGTGATATTATGAAAAAAGTGGCGTTTTATACCCTTGGTTGTAAGGTAAACCAATATGAAACAGAAGCTATGGAAGAAATGTTTGAAAAAAGAGGATATAAAATAGTAAACAGCGATGAAAAAGCAGATATATATGTAATAAATACCTGTACTGTAACCAATCTAGGGGATAGAAAATCTAGACAGTTTATAAGAAGGGCTAAAAAACTCAACCAAGATTCAATAATAGTAGCCGTAGGCTGTTACTCTCAAGTAGCGCCAGAAGAGGTGGAAAAAATAGATGAAGTAGACATAATAATAGGGACTACAGACAGGCATAAAATAGTGGACCTTTGTGAAGAATTTGAACTAAATAATAAAAAGATAAATATTGTTAAAGATTTAAAGGGACATAAAGATTTTGAAGAGTTGAATATAGTTGATGTAAAATCTAAGACTAGGGCCTATATTAAGATACAAGACGGCTGCAATCAATTTTGCAGCTATTGCATTATCCCTTATGCTAGAGGGCCCATAAGGAGTAGGGAGCTAAAGGATATAATTGAGGAAACGGAAAGATTGGCTAAAACAGGTTTTAAAGAGGTAGTTTTAACGGGAATCCATGTAGCCTCCTATGGTAAAGATTTGAAGGATATAGGTTTATTGACTGTAATTGAAGAGGTAAGTAAAATTGAGGGGATAGAAAGGATCCGTTTAAGCTCAATGGAGCCTACCTTTATAGATAGAAAATTTATGGAAAAGGCAGTAGAAGTAAACAAATTATGCCATCACTTCCATCTTTCACTGCAGAGTGGAAGCGATACAGTATTAAAAAGGATGAATAGGAAGTATTCTACTTCCGAGTATAGGGAAATAGTGGAATTGATAAGAGAATACATGCCTGATGCAGGTATAACGACGGATATAATAGTGGGATTTCCTGGGGAAACCGATGAAGAATTTGAAGAAACCTATAATTTTGTAAAGGAGATTGGTTTTTCAAGAATCCATGTATTTAAATATTCCCCTAGAAAAGGAACACCAGCTAGTAAAATGAAAGGACAGATTCATGGCAGTATTAAAAGTATGCGAAGTGAAAGGTTAATCCATTTAGGTGAGAGCTTGATGAGGGATTTTAATAGAAGGCATATAGGAAGAAAAGTAGATGTACTATTTGAAGAGGAAAAGGATGGATTTATGGAAGGTTATACTACCAACTATATTAGGGTAAAGGTTAATGCTAAAGAGGATTTAAAGGGAAAAATACTACCTGTAAAAATTAATGGACTAGAAGATGATTTTTTAATAGGAAAAATAGAGGAATTATAAAACTTATGTAGAATATATTTAGTACCAGGAAGTAGGGAGGTGAGAAGGTGGAAGATTGCATATTTTGTAAAATAGTAAATAAAGAAATACCGTCAGAGATAATATATGAAGACGACAAAGTTATGGCCTTCAAAGATGTTAATCCCCAATCACCTGTTCATGTGCTAGTAATTCCCAAAGAGCATATTGAGTCATCTAATGATATTGATGATAACAATTCTCAACTTATAGGGCATATATTTGTTACCATTAAGGAGCTGGCTAAGGAACTAGGTATTGATGAGGATGGCTATAGAATTGTTAATAATTGTGGCAGCTTTGGAGGACAGACTGTCTACCATATACACTTCCATTTACTGGGAGGACGTAAATTTTCATGGCCACCAGGTTAAATATTAGTTGCAGAAATGCAAAACTTAATGTATAATAACTGAGTATGATTCTGCTTACCATGGTTGTATGGTGGCACTCTTGCAGTGGAAGAGGGGAGGGAGAAGTCGATGGCAGAAATCAGAGTCGGAGAAAATGAATCTCTTGACCATGCACTAAGAAGGTTTAAAATACAGTGTGCCCGTGCTGGTGTTCTTTCTGAATATAGGAAGAGGGAACATTATGAGAAGCCAAGTGTAAGGCGTAAGAAGAAATCTGAAGCCGCTAGAAGGAAGAGATCAAGATATTAATAAGAAGGTGGATTTATGTCCTTGAAAGAAAAACTTTTGGAAGATTTAAAGGTTTCCATGAAAAATAAGGATTTAATTAGAAAAAATACCATAACAATGATCAGAGCTGCTATTAAGCAAGTGGAAGTAGATGAAAGGGCAGAAATAGATGATGAAAGGATTTTAGAGATAATTTCCAAACAGCTGAAAGAGAAAAAGAATGCCATTGAAGAATTTAAGAGGGGAAATAGGCAAGATCTGGTTGAGCAAACTGAGGAAGAAATCAAGATCTTACTTGAATATTTGCCTAAACAGCTTACAGAGGAAGAAATTAAAGAGATTGTTGTGGAAACTTTAAATGAAATAGGGGCCAAATCCATTAAAGATATTGGGCTAGTGATGAAATCAGTAATGCCAAAGGTGAAAGGTAGAGCTGATGGCAGTACTGTTAATAAAATAGTAAGGCAATTATTACAATAACCTGGGAATTTTAGATCCCAGGTTTTATTTATTATAAGAAATTTTATTTTTATTGTATTAAGGATAGGGTAGTAATATAATAAGATAGAGGGGGTAGGTATATTGAAGATTATAAGGATTTTACTTATAGCCTTTTTAATTTTTATATTTTTTAATGGGATTATTTTTTGTAAAAACCCTGGCGATGTTTATGTAATTCCCATTAAAGGGGAAATCAACAGGGCTACTTATAATTTTTTGAATTCAACTTTAAATAGGATCCTGGATAATTCTCCACAAGCTATAATTTTTGAAATAGATACCTATGGAGGATTTATTAGTGAGGCTGAAAAGATAAAAAACCTAATTATAGATCTAGAAATCCCTACTATATCTTTTGTCAATAATAAGGCGGAATCGGCAGGGGTTCTGATAACCATATCAAGTGAGAAGGTGGTAATGGCTCAAAGCTCCACTATTGGCTCTGCTGAAACCGATCCCAATACTGAAAAGGTACTATCCATGTGGAGGGCTTTCTTGAGAGATGTGGCTCAACTTAGGGGAAGGGACCCTAAAATAATTGAAGCTATGGCAGATGCTGATATTTATATAGAAGGCTTATCAAAAGAGGGGAAACTCCTAAACCTAACAGGGAATGAAGCCCAAAAATATGGAATTTGTGATTTAATATCTAATGATTATGATGAAATCCTTGCCTATTTTGGAATCCCATATAATAGTATCGTGAAAATAGAGGAGAGTATTGGATTAAAATTTGCAAAAATCCTATCAAATCCATATATGAGCACTTTACTATTGACTATAGGGTTTGCAGGAATGGTAATAGAAGTATTTACACCTGGATTTGGAATAGGTGGAACTATTAGTATAATTGCCTTTGGTCTATTCTTCTATGGAAATATGGCGGCAGGCAACTCCCAATGGACATCTTTAGCTGTATTTATTATTGGGTTAATACTAATTTTGATAGAAGCTTTAATCCCTGGTTTTGGATTACCAGGTATAGCTGGAATAATTTTAGTCATTTTAGGAACTATACTAGCAATGGGCTCCCTATCATCGGCCTTGGTATCCATAAGTGTAGCCATTATTATAACAACAATAATTTCTATATTAATGATCAAATATGGATACAAAAGTCCCATATTTGATAGAATTGTATTAAGTACCTCTCAAAAAGATGAAGAAGGGTATTTAAGCTCAGCTACTAAAGATGAATATTTAGATAAAGAAGGAATTGCTGTTACAGAACTTCGCCCTTCTGGGATGATTGAAATAGATGGTGAAAAATTAGATGCCTTATCTGATGGGAGCTTTATTCCTAGAGGCAGCAAAATTAAAGTAGCAAGGGTGGAAGGATCAAAAATAATTGTAAGGAGGATTTAATATGCCAGGACCTTTTATTTTTACAATAGGCACAGCCTTATTGATTATCATTTTGGTTATCTTGTTTTTTACTTTCATACCTGTAGGATTGTGGATTACAGCCTATTTTTCGGGGGTAAAAATTGGAATTACAACCTTAATAGGTATGCGATTGAGAAGGGTTGTTCCTTCAAGGATAGTCAACCCATTGATAAAAGCCACAAAGGCAGGATTAGATATAGGTGTTGACAAATTAGAAGCCCATTATCTGGCTGGAGGAAATGTAAATACCCTTGTGGATGCCTTGATTGCAGCCCAGAGGGCCAATATACCTTTGAATTTTGAAAGGGCAGCTGCAATAGATTTAGCAGGAAGGAATGTATTGGAGGCTGTACAGGTAAGTGTCAATCCCAAGGTAATAGAAACCCCTCAAATATCGGCAGTAGCAAAGAATGGAATCGAAGTAATTGTAAAAGCCAGGGTTACTGTGAGGGCAAATATTGAAAGGTTAGTAGGTGGAGCAGGAGAAGAAACCATAATTGCCAGGGTAGGAGAAGGAATAGTTACTACAGTAGGTAGTTCTGCTTCTCACTCAGATGTATTGGAAAATCCGGATTCCATATCCCAAACAGTTCTTGAGAAGGGATTAGATTCAGGTACTGCCTTTGAAATACTATCTATTGATATTGCAGACGTAGATGTGGCTAGAAATATTGGAGCAAAACTGCAAACTGATCAAGCTGAAGCTGATAAAAGAAAAGCTCAGGCCAAAGCTGAGGAGAGAAGAGCTATGGCAGTAGCTAGAGAACAAGAAATGCTGGCTGAAGTTCAAGCTATGAAAGCTAAAGTAGTTGAAGCGGAGGCAAAAGTCCCCCTTGCACTGGCAAAGGCTCTGGAAGATGGAAAAATAGGAGTTATGGATTATTATCATATGAAGAACATATTAGCTGATACCGATATGAGATCTTCCATATCCAAATTGGTTGATGAAGACAAGAAGGAAAACTAGGAGGGGATTCCCATGTCTCCAAGAAGTCTATTATTTTTTTTCTTTATAATCATAATAGATATAATCCTGAAAAGTATAAAGGATAAAAGGAAAATAGAAGAGGCCAGAAGGAAGAGAAATATTGAATTAAATAATAAACAAAAGTATATAAAGGATGTAGTAATAAAACCGGTTAGTAGGGAGCCTGTAGAAAAAAAGCCTAAATTGGAAAAAAAGGAAACTATAAGTAAAGCTAAGCCATTATGGGAAGAATCTAGTTCAGTAAAATTAGTGGATATAGAATCCAAATCCCTAGGCAAAGGGGTATTAGAAGAAAAGAGGACAAAAAAATATAATAAGCAAATCAAGAAGGATATAATAAGGGGCATAATATATTCTGAGATATTATCAGAACCAATAAGCCTTAGAAGAAAAAGCATGTAGGAAACTAGTATTTAGTTTTCTACATGCTTTTTTTATCCTTGTAATACTCATATTATCACAGGCATAAATTATAGTAGGGAGGGCTATATATGAAAAACAGAATGGATAATCTTAAATACAATATATCAGAAGCATTGGAATTACCCAAAGATGTAGTACTAGATTTGCCTAAACTTGTAATGATAGGTGATATTCAACTGAATATTACAAATCATAAAGGGATTATAGAATACACTCAAGAGACCCTTAGGGTTAATTCAAATGTAGGGATAATAAAGGTGTCGGGGAACAATTTGGAATTGAAAACAATTCTTTCAGAAGAGATCATAGTAGCTGGTCATATTGAAAAGGTTGAAATAATCGGTTAGGGGTGAGCTTATGGGGCTATAAAAGCATGGAATTTTATAATGGGATATGTTATCATAAGGGTTGAAGGGCTGACTCTAGAAAGGTTTTTGAATTTGGCTGCAACCAAGGACATATACCTTTGGGATATTAAGAGAATAGATTACAGCGTATTGGAGATGAAAGCAACTATAGAAGGCTTTAGAGCCTTAAAAGAAATAGTAAAAAGGGTAGGTTGCAGAGTAGAGATAGTAGAAAAAAAAGGATTGCCTTTTATCCTATATAGATTAAAACATAGGAAGATGTTGGGCTTTGGTTTTATCCTTTTTGTAGCCATTATTATTTTTTTGTCTTCTATTATATGGGAGATAGAGATTATAGGAAATTAGCAGATAAAAAGAGAGGAAATTATAGACTTTTTAGAGCAAGTATATATAAAAGATGGTATAATAAAGTATAGTATAGACAAGGAGCATATAAAACATTTAATATTAAATGAATTTGACATTTTATCCTTCGTATCCGTTGATATTAAAGGGACTAGATTGATAATAGAAGTAAAAGAACAAGATGGGATTCCTGATAGGATTCTCCAAGATAAACCTTGCAATATTATAGCCAGCAAAAAAGGTGTAATTGTAAAGGCCATTGCTAGGAATGGAAAGGCAGTAGTGAGAAAAGGGGATGTAGTAGATAAAGGACAAGTCCTTATAACTGGAGTAATTTCAGATGATAATTCTGAAAAACCAATTTTTGTCCATGCAGAAGGGGAAGTATTAGCTAAAACGGTATATCACTATAGAATAGATGAACCAATAATTAAGACTATAAAAGAAGAAACAGGCCGAGTTTATGAAAGCAGGGAATTAAGAATTGGCCAAAAAGGGATCCATTTTATTAAGGGAGATATCCCCTATGAGGATTATATTGAAAAAACCAGGGAAATAGAGCTTTTTAATAATAGAATTAACTTACCAATCAAAATATTAATTCATGAGTATAGGGAGGTTGTAGAAAAGGAAGTAAGACAGAATATTGATTTTTTAAAGAAATCTACTCATATTAAGGCTGTGGAAGAGATTAATAAAAAGTTACCAAAAAATTCTCAAATAGAATCTAAAGATGTAAGCTATTATATTAAGGACAATATACTCACAACCTATGTAGTTGTGGAGGTTATAGAGGATATTGGAGAGAAAAAGGCTATAAACATACATTAGGGGAGGTTACAGTTTGACAAAAGGAAAGCAAGAGAAACAAGTATTTATAGATGATAATCAGATAATATTAGAATTATTTGGGAAACTAGATGAAAATTTAAAAATAATAGAAAAAAAACTAGGCTTAGAAATCCTTTTAAGGGAAGGTAATATTACCATTATTGGCGATAAATTATCTATTGAATTAGGAGAAAGGCTGATTGAAAAATTAATTGAGGTAATTAAAGCTCAAAAGAGATTAACTAAACAGGAATTAATGTATACCATACAATTAATTTTTGAAGGAAAAGAGGAAAGGATTAAAGAATTATTAAATGATATAGTTTGCATAACTGCATCAGGTAAAAGTATCAAACCTAAAACTTTAGGCCAGAAGAGGTATGTAGATAGTATTAAAAACAATGATATAGTATTTGGTATAGGTCCAGCTGGAACGGGGAAGACCTATTTGGCCATGGCTATGGCAGTCAGTGCCTTTAAAAACAAAGAGGTAAATAGAATAATATTAACAAGGCCTGCTGTTGAAGCTGGAGAAAATTTAGGCTTCTTGCCAGGAGATTTACAGGAAAAAGTAGATCCCTATTTAAGGCCTATATATGATGCCTTATTTGATATTTTAGGGGTGGATACCTATTTAAGATTGATGGATAAGGGTTTAATAGAAGTAGCGCCCTTGGCCTATATGAGGGGAAGGACTTTGGATTCTGCCTACGTAATATTGGATGAGGCCCAAAATACTACTGACGAACAGATGAAGATGTTTTTGACTAGGCTTGGATTTGGTTCAAAAGCAATTATAACTGGAGATATTACCCAGATAGATCTACCTAAAGGGAGGTCATCTGGCTTAGTTACAGTAACCAAGATCCTTTCAGATGTGGAAGGCATAGAATTTGTTTATTTAACCAAATACGATATAGTTAGGCATCCATTAGTTCACAGGATTATTGAAGCCTATGATAAATATGAAAAGGGAGAAAAGTAAGGGGGATCCCAGATGAAAAAGAAAGGAAACAAATTAGGGATTGGTAAGCTGAAAAATAAGAGGGTTTATTTAAATGGATTATTACTTGTCATATTTACTGGGGTCCTTTTTTTTATTACTATTCAAAAAGTAGAAACTAAAAGGATTAATGTAAAGATTGGGGATATTGCCCCATTTGAGATTAGAGCTACTAAAGACATTGTAGATGAACGGGCAACGGAACAGTTAAAAAGAGAAGCCATTAGTAGGTTACAGCCTGTCTATAGAGTGAGCCCCTCAGTTCCAATGACCATGAAAAGCACTATAAAGGAATTTTTTGATGATGTTAGAGAGCTTCAAAGTAGGGAGGATATAGGATTAGCTAAGAAAATTGAACTACTGGGGGAAGAATCTAGAATCCTCCTTTCAAGAAGCGAATATCAAACGGCTTTAACTTTTAGTCCAGAAGAATTGGATACCTTTGAAAGGAATATTTATGATTTGATAAACCAGATTATGGGAGCTGGTATTAGGGAAGAAGATTTAGAATATGAAAAGGAGAATATTGAAAAGATATTTGAAAGCCTAGATATCAGTGAAGGGGAGAAGGAATTAGGGATTTCCCTGATAAACAACACCATCCAACCTAATAAATTTATTGATGAGGAAGCAACTAAGCGTAGAAAGGAAGAAGAGGCAGAAAAGATAGAGCCGGTGGTTATAAAAGAACATCAGGTGATAGTTAGAAAAGGAGATATTATAGACAGCAATGCCTTGGAACTGATTAGGGAATCTGGCCTATTAAAGGAAGAAGAGGGCTATGATAATGGAATAGTAATTGGAGTTATTATTCTCATTTTATTGCTACAGATTTTAGTTTTTGGTTATATATATTTATTTAATCCGGATATAATATATGGTAACAAATTACTGGTACTATTGATAATAATAACCAGTATAATATTGATATCTCAAGGGCTGTATAATATCTCCCCCTTTATAATGCCCATATCTGCTGCGGCACTATTAATTGCTATACTATTTGATATAAGGCTGTCTCTGATTGTAAATTTATTTACAGTATTGATTTTAGCCTTTATATTAAAACTAGATGATACTCAAATGATCATGTATTTAGTTGGAGGAAGTATAGGAGGATTTTTGGCTGTTAGGAAAAAGCTAAGATATAATATTTTATTAAATGGCTTATTAATAGGTATTATAAATATACTTACTATAATATCCTTTGGATTGATAAAAAAGTTAGAATTGATGGATATATTAATAAGAGGTGGATATTCCCTACTAAATGGGGTATTCTCTGGAGTTTTGACTATCGGAACCCTGCCTATATGGGAAAACGTTTTTGAAGTATTAACCCATTTAAAATTATTAGAATTATCAAACCCTAATCAACCCCTATTGAAGAGACTACTCCTTGAGGCTCCGGGGACCTATCATCATAGTATAATAGTTGGCAATCTCAGTGAAAGGGCAGCAGAATCTATAGGGGCAGATCCATTAATAGCAAGGGTGGGTGCCTATTACCATGATATTGGAAAATTGAGTAGGCCTTACTTTTTTAAAGAAAATCAATTGGGAATGGACAACCCCCATGATAAATTACAGCCTACCATGAGCACTTTAATAATTACCAATCATGTGAAAGATGGAATTGAATTGGGGAAAAAGAATAAACTACCTAAGGAGATAATAGATATAATAGGGCAGCATCATGGAGATACTGTTGTTTCCTATTTCTATCATAAGGCTAAACAGGACAAATCAAAGGATGTTAAAATGGATGATTTTAGATATCCTGGTCCGAAGCCTCAAACTAGGGAGGCAGCCATAGTTATGCTGGCTGATTCTACAGAAGCTGCTGTTAGATCTTTAAAGGAGCCTACTAAAAAGAATGTAGAGGAAATGATAAGAAATATTATTAGGAGCAAATTGGAGGATGGCCAACTAGAGGAATGCGATTTAACTCTGAAGGATCTGAATATTATCGCACAATCCTTTTCATCGATTATAATGGGAATTTTCCATGAAAGGATTGAGTATCCAGATATAGATTTAAGTGAGGAAAAGGGAGAGGCTTAGTATGGAAGTATTTATAGATGATAGACAGGATAAGGTAAAATTGGATGATAGTGTATATAAAAAGATCAAAGAGGCAGTAAGGGAATCCTTACTATTAGAAGGAAGGCCTTTAAATTATGAAATCAGCATATCCTTTGTTGATAATGAGGAGATTAGGGAATTAAACAAAATGTATAGGGGGATAGATGAGGAAACAGATGTTTTATCTTTTCCCTTGGGAGAGGACGAATTTATTAATCCGGTACCCATGCTAGGGGATATAATAATATCCGCTGAAAAAGCTTTAGAACAAGCCCTTGAATATGGCCACTCCCTCTTGAGGGAGATTACCTATTTAACGGTTCATAGCATGTTTCATCTATTGGGTTATGATCACATGGACCATAGGGAAAGGGAAATAATGAGGAGTAAGGAGAAACAGGTGATGAAAAAATTAAATATATTTAAGTAATGAAAAAGGATTGGGGAAAGAATATGAAATCAAAAAATTTAATCGAAAGTTTCAATCATGCCATATCTGGAATTATACAGGCATTGAAAAGAGAAAAAAATATGAAGATCCATTTTATTATAGCAGTTTTAGTCATTATACTTAGTCTATTCTTTGATTTCACTAGAATTGAACTACTACTGCTATTTTTATCCATATCCTTTGTACTGATGGCTGAGATGATAAATACCGCTATTGAACGTACTATAGATTTAATAACTAAAAGACCTCATCCCTTAGCCCGTTTAGCTAAAGATATAGCTGCAGGGGGTGTATTAATAGCCGCTATTAATTCTTTGGTGGTAGGATATTTACTATTCTTTGATAGGTTAAATCCATATACCGATTTAGTACTCCATAGGATAAAGAACTCCCCTATACACTTAACCTTTATTGCCCTAGTGCTGGTAATATTATTGACTATTGGAATAAAGACTGTATTTTATACTGGAAAAGGTACTCCTTTTCAGGGGGGAGTTATAAGCGGCCATGCAGCTATATCCTTTTGTGTAGCTACTATAATAGCATTTATAGGAAACAATATGCTGATATCTACCCTTTCCTACCTGTTAGCTGTTCTGGTAGGAGAAAGTAGAATTGAGGGAAGAATCCATTCCCTAATAGAGGTAGTACTTGGTGCTTTATTGGGTATATTAGTAGGCGTATTAATATTTCAAATAATCGGATAGGGGGACATTTATGAAAGTTAGAAAACCCATTTTATTATTCATAATATTATCCATATTTTTATTATCCAGCTGCAAAAAAGAGCTTCCCATGGAAGATGAAATTGTAGAAATAGTAGAAGAGGAGGAGAGCCCAGAAGGGGAGGCTGAGGAAGAGGAAATAGAAGAAAAAGAGGGAATCCCTTCACCTTTAAGCGGTATATATGCACCAGAAGAGAAGGTAAATAGAAGGCCAGTAGCCATAATGTTTGACAATCACCCTAGGGCTAGGTGGCAGGCAGGCCTGTCACAAGCTGAAATAGTGTATGAATTTATGGTAGAGGCACCTTATACCAGGTACATGGGAATATTCTTGATAAATGAACCCGAGTTTATAGGGCCAATAAGATCCTCCAGACCTTATTTTGTAACAGCCCTATTAGAATATGATCCTGTATATGTTAGGGTAGGAGGATCTCCGGAAGCTAAAAGGGATATAGCTAATTTGAAAATAGCAGATATTGATGGATTATCTACTTCCAATAAGGTATTGTGGAAAAACAGAGAGGTAAACAAGAAAGCTCCCCATAATACATATACAAGTATGGAAGCAATAAGGAAAACCCAGGTAGAAAGAGGATATAGACTATTTGGAGAGTATGAAGGATTTAAATTTAATGAAGAAGATAGGGATATAGATGGCTATTCAGCAAAGGAAATAATAATCAGATATTTCAAAGACAATACTACAACCTATTCCTATGACCCGGAAGAAAAAGTCTACTACCGTAAAAAGGATGGACAAGTCCATATAGATGAATTGGATAATTCTAATATAATAGCAAAGAATATTATTATTCAGGAAGCAAAGACTAGAATAATAGATAATGAAGGAAGATTAGCAATAGAGTTAGTAGGGGAAGGCAAAGGAAAATATATTACCAATGGAAGGGCTATGGATATAAAATGGATAAAGAAATCTAGAAACTCTAAAACCTACTATTATGATGAAAATGGAAAAGAGATACTTTTAAATCCAGGGGTTACATGGATTCAAGTTGTGAAAACAGAACCCGATATAATAATAGAATAATTTCAATACAAGGAGAGGTTTTATGGATAAAAGGGGATTGATAAGGAAGGCTTTAGAGGCGCAAAAAAAAGCTTACGCTCCTTATTCTAATTTTAGAGTAGGTGCAGCCCTACTAACGGATGATGGCAATATATATACAGGATGTAATATTGAAATTGCATCCTACTCGGCTACCCTTTGTGCAGAGAGGACAGCTATATTTAAAGCTGTGTCAGAAGGACATAGGAATATAAAAGCCATTGCTATAGTGGGGGATTCAAATTATACTTATCCTTGCGGTGTGTGTAGGCAGGTAATAAGGGAGTTTGGAAAGGGTACTATAATAATAGTTGCCAATTCAGAAGAGGATTATAGGGAATACAGATTAGATGAATTACTTCCCCATAGTTTCGGTCCGGAAGATTTATATAAAAACAAATAGGGGTGATGGTATGCACAGATCTGGATTTGTAACGGTTATAGGTAGGCCCAATGTGGGGAAATCCACTCTTTTAAATCAAATAATAGGGGAAAAAATATCTATAATATCGGATAAACCTCAAACAACTAGGAATAAGATCCTGATGGTATATACTGAAGAGGAATTTCAAATTGTATTTTTAGATACACCAGGTATACAGATTCCTAAAAATAAATTAGGTGAATACATGCTGAAGGTTTCTAAGGAAACCTTAGAAGAGGTAGAGATAGTAAGTTTCATGGTAGATGAAAGCAAAGAAATTGGCAGATTGGATAAATATATTATCGATGAAATAAAGGATATAAAAACGCCTATAATATTATTAATAAATAAAATCGATAAACTAGAGAAAGATGAAATAAATGAATTAGTTTCAAAATATGAGAATATGAACATGTTTACAAAAATAATACCCATTTCAGCCATAAAAGGTGAAAATATTGATCTATATATAGAAGCCATTAAAGAATTATTGCCAGAAGGGCCTCGATACTTTCCAGAAGATATGATAACCGATAAGCCAGAGAGGTTCATAATTTCTGAGATAATAAGGGAAAAGGCTTTAGAAAATTTATCAGAGGAAGTTCCCCATGGCATTTTTGTAGATATAGAAAGTATTAGCGAAAGGGAAGATAAGGACCTAATAGATGTCCATGCAACTATATACTGTGAGAAGGAATCCCACAAAGGCATAATAATTGGAAAGAGGGGCAGGATGCTAAAGGATATTGGACAAAAAGCTAGAATGGATATAGAAAAATTATTAGGAAGTAGAGTAAATTTACAGCTATGGGTAAAGGTAGAGAAAAACTGGAGGGAAAAAGAAGGAAAGGTAAAGCATTTTGGTTATAAATAGGAAGGTTGTATAAAATGGGAATAAAAACGGAAGGAATAGTGATAAAGGAATTTAGATTTAAAGAGACTAGTAAAATATTGACCATATATACAAAGAAATATGGAAAGGTTAATGCCATGGCTAGAGGGGCCTATAGGCCTAAATCTCAATTAATAGCAACCACCCAACCCTTTAGCTATAATGAGTATCATTTTTTCAAGGGCAAAAATTTTTACTATATAAACCAGGCGGATATTATGGACCCCTTTTATCCAATAAGGGAGAATATTAATAGGATGATGTACGGATCCTATATGTTGGAGCTAGTGGACTTATCTACTTTAGAAGAGGAAGAAAACGATAAGTTGTTTCAGCTTTTGCTTAAAGGTTTAAAGGTATTATGTACACTTGATAGGGACTTTGTAAAATTTATATTATCCTTTGAGTTAAAATTTATATCCTTTTTAGGATACAAGCCCCATTTGGAGAGCTGTGTAGTCTGCAATAGGAAAAAGTTTTCTAAATTTAGTATAAATAGGGGAGGTATAATTTGTTCCGATTGTTCTACCATGGAATATGATTGTAAAAATATGGATATAGCCATGTATAAGGCCATGAAATATCTACTATATACACCCTTAGACAATATTTTTGCCATAAAAATACCTAAAGATACTACGTTTAAATTACATGACATTATGGTAAAATACATATTGAGTAGGATAGAAAGGAAGCAGTTTAACTCCCTAAATATGATTAAAGCCATGAAGGGCATTGGAGGTGTATAAGGTGGATATCACTTTGGAAAAGATAGATACAGTTGTAGCTAGGACTAATGTAAGCTATGAAGAGGCCAAGAAAGCTTTAGAAGAAAATGATGGTGATGTTATAGAGGCTATTATTTCTATAGAAAAGAGCAGAACCACCTGGTCAGATAATATATCTGAAAAAGGGGAAGAAATGATAAATAAGGTAAAGGAAATACTGAGAAAGGGTAATGTAACTAAAGTTACAGTAAAAAAAGATGGGGACGTAATAATGAATCTACCTGTAACAGCAGCAGCTATAGGAAGCATAATGGCTGCCCCTGTAGCATTGCTTGGTTTAGGTTCTGCCATACTGACCAATTGTACCATTGAAATTTTAAAAGAAGATGGTGAAATAATAAATATCAACAATTTAATCACTAAGAAAGAGGAATAGTATAGGCAATTAATAGATGAAATATTGACAATATATATTTTTTTTGTTAAATTATATCTTATGATAGAAACTTAATAGGATATGCTGTGAAGAAGAAAAAATCAATATGAATATAAAAGAGAGCTGGGAATGGTGGAAGCCTAGTATAGTAGTATTGATGGAGGGCACTTCTGAGCATGTTTTAGAGGGAATACCACTGGTATTAAGTAGGGTGGAACCGCGGAAGTAACCTTTCGTCCCTATGGGGATGAAAAGGTTTTTTGTTTTAAACTGTTAATTTGGTGAAACAAGGAGGATGGAATATGTATTTTCAGGATTTGATGCTGAAATTACTTGAGTTTTGGGGAAATAAGGGTTGCATTATATTAGAGCCTTATGATGTAGAGAAAGGTGCAGGAACTATGAGCCCTTATACATTTTTAAAGGCTTTAGGACCTGAGCCATGGAAGGTAGTATATGTAGAGCCTTCTAGAAGGCCGGCAGATGCCAGATATGGTGAAAATCCCCATAGAGTATATCAGCACCATCAACTTCAGGTGATTCTTAAACCATCACCAGAAGATATACAGGATATTTATTTAGAAAGCCTACAAGCCATAGGCATAGATCCACTTAAGCATGATATTAGGTTTGTAGAGGATAATTGGGAAGCTCCCACCTTAGGCGCTTGGGGATTAGGCTGGGAAGTTTGGCTGGATGGTATGGAAATTACCCAGTTTACCTATTTTCAGCAGGTAGGCAGTATAAATTGTCATTTAGAATCTGCAGAGCTTACTTATGGATTAGAGCGAATTGCCATGTATCTTCAGGATGTAGACAATATATTCGATATTAAATGGAATGAGGAAATAAGCTATGGAGATATATTCAAAAATGCAGAATACGAACATTCAGTATATAGTTTTGAAAAAGCTGATGTGGAAACATTGAAAGAATTATTTGAAATATATGAAGAGGAAGCTAGAAATAACATAAAAGAAGGATTGGTCCTTCCCAGTTATGATTATGTACTAAAATGTTCCCATACCTTTAATGTATTAGATGCAAGAGGTGCCATAAGTGTAACGGAAAGAACCCATTATATTGGCAGGGTTAGACATCTAGCTAAATTAGTTGCTTCTAAATACATAGAACAGAGGGAGCAACAGGGATATCCTCTATTAAAAGAAGGGGGTATAAAGGATGAGTAATAAGTATCTATTGGAAATAGGAGTAGAAGAATTACCAGCTGGGATGATTAACGATGCATTACAGCAGTTAAAAGATAAGACAGGAAAGATGTTTAAGGATGAAAGGATAAAATTTGATAAAATAGATGCCTATACTACTCCAAGAAGGTTAACAATAATAATTAGTGGATTAGCTGATAAACAGGATACAATAGAAGAAATGGTCAAAGGTCCAGCTAAGAGGATTGCCTATGATGAGGAAGGAAATCCTACCAAGGCTTTACAGGGATTTATGAGGGGGCAAGGTATTGGATTAGACCAAATCCATATCAAGGAATATAATGGAGAAGATTATGTATATGGAGCGGTAGTTAAAGAAGGAGAAAAAACAGTAGATGTACTTTCAAATAATATACCAAATATAATCAAGTCCATAGTCTTTCCCAAATCTATGAAATGGGGAGGAAAAAATATAAGATTTGCTAGACCAATAAGATGGATAGTATCTATATTTAATGATACGGTTGTGCCCCTAGACTTAGAAGGAATTAAAGTAGGTAATATAACTAAAGGCCATAGATTTTTGGGTAGCAATAGTATTGAAATAAATTCAGTAGATGAGTATATTAGCAAATTGGAGGAAAATTTTGTAATAGTTGATCAAACGAAGAGAAAAGAAATGATAAAATATGGCTCAGAAAAGCTGGTAAAAGAAAAGGGAGGTAATTTACTAACTGATGAAGAGCTTTTAGATGAGGTAACCAATATTGTAGAATATCCAACCCCCATTATAGGAAGGATAAAAGAGGAATATTTAAGGCTTCCAATGGATGTAGTAATAACGCCCATGAAAGAGCATCTTAGATTTTTCCCCGTTGTAAATGATAAGGGGAGATTGTTACCATATTTTATCACAGTAAGAAATGGAAATGAAGAGTATATCGAGACTGTAATCAAGGGGAACGAAAAGGTATTAGGTGCTAGACTTGAAGATGCTAAATTCTTCTATTATGAAGATATAAAATTGCCTTTAGAAGCTTATGTAGATAGATTAAAAAATATAGTATTCCAGGAAAAGCTAGGCACCCTTTATGATAAGACCATTAGGATACAAAAACTTGCAAAAAGGATAGGAGATTATTTAGCAGTTGGAGAGGAAACACAGAAAAATATAGAAAGGGCTGCATACCTGTCTAAAGCAGACTTAGTTACTAAAATGGTAGATGAATTTACAGAGTTACAAGGAAAGATGGGCATGGAATATGCAAAACATTCTGGAGAAAATGAAATTGTTAGCACTGCAATATTTGAACAATATCTGCCCAGATTTGCCGGAGATCAACTGCCTACCACTACAGCTGGTTCCATTCTAAGTATTGCAGATAAATTGGATACTATAGCGGGCTCCTTTGCCATTGGAATTCAACCCACAGGTTCCCAGGACCCATATGGACTTAGAAGGCAAGCATTAGGTATAATTAATATAATATTGGATAAAAGATTAAATATTAGCTTGGGTGAAATAATAGATTATGCCCTGTATATGTATGTAGAGGAAAATGGACTTACCTTTGATTATTACAATATTAAGATGGAAATATTAGACTTTTTCAAAGGAAGGATTAAAAATATATTTTCCGATATGGGTATAAGATATGATATAATTGAAGGGGTAATTAGTACAGGCATAGATGATGTTTATGATTTGAAAGTTAGGGTAGATAAATTAAGCGAGTACCTTCATAGAGAGGGGCTGGAAGAGGTATTGACTACATTTAATAGGGTGGTCAATCTAGCTCAAAAGGCTAAGGGTACGGAAGTAAAGAGGGACTTGTTGGTTGAGGAAGAGGAAATACAACTATATGAAACCTTTAACAGTATTGAAGAAAAAGTATTATATTATTTAGATAAAAAAGAGTACGATAAGGCATTAGAACAGTTTATAATATTGAGGGAACCGGTAGATAATTTCTTTGACCATGTAATGGTAATGGTTGAGGATGAAGAATTACGGGATAATAGGCTAAATTTATTGGGCAATATTTCCAAAACCATGCTTATGATCTGTGATCTATCCAAATTAGTCAAATAAGTCCATTTAAATGGACTTATTTGACTAATAAAAAGGGGCGTGATTCAAATCCAGCTAAGCGAGAGACAAGAGAAGATAATAGATATTGTGAAATATAATCAGCCTATAACAAGTGAGAATATAGCTAAAAAATTGAAATTGACCAGGGCCACTCTCCGACCGGATTTGGCCCTACTTACTATGGCTGGTATCCTAGACGCTAGACCCAAGGTTGGGTATTTTTATACTGGTAAGACAAATTTTAGTTTCATAGCAGAACAAATTAAAGGAATTAAAGTAGCCGATAGGAAATCAGTTCCCATTATAGTAGATGAAGAGACTAGTATATATGATGGAATAGTTACCATGTTTTTAGAAGATACCAGCACCATTTTTGTTACATCCAATGGTTATTTGTCTGGAGTAGTATCTAGAAAAGATTTTTTGAAAAGTGCTATCGGGGGGTTAAATTTAAACAAAACCCCTATTGCTGTAATTATGACACGGATGCCTAATATAATAGTAACCACTTTGGAAGAGAACATTTTAGATGCGGCTATTAAACTGATAGATCATGAAATTGATAGTTTGCCAGTAGTAGAAGAAGTAGAATTAGAGGATAGAAGTAAGGCCTACAAAGTAGTAGGAAGGATTACAAAAACTACTATTACCAGGCTTTTTGTAGAGTTGGCCAAAAATGAATAGGGGGAGAAAATATGGAAAGATGTGTTACTATATACGTGTTATCAGATTCAATAGGAGAAACTGGGGAGCAGGTGGCAAGGGCAGCAGTAAGTCAGTTTACCCCTGAAAGGTATGAAGTGCGACGGTTCCCATATATAACAGCCAAGGATCAGATAGTCGAAGTTTTTGAGGAGGCAAAAAATGAAAAAAGTGTAGTAATCTATACAGTAGTCATTGAAGAATTAAAGAATTTTATAGTAGAGATGGGAAATAAATTCAATATACCAGTGGTAGATTTGATGACACCAGCATTAGATGCTTTAGAAAGAGTATTAGGATATGAACCAAAGAGGGAATCAGGTATTATTAGAAAATTGGATGAAATGTATTTCAAAAAAGTTGAGGCTGTAGAATTTGCTGTTAAATATGACGATGGAAAAGATACAAGGGGCATTAAAAAAGCGGACATAGTACTAGTAGGAGTATCAAGGACATCAAAAACTCCCCTAAGTATGTATTTAGCCCATAAGCATTTTAAAGTGGCCAATGTGCCCTTAGTACCCGAGGTCCCAGTTCCAGAGGAGTTATTTCAAAAGGACGTTAGAAGAATCTTTGGGCTAATTGCCAATCCCTTTAAATTGAATGAGATAAGGCAGGAGAGACTTAAATCCTTAGGCTTGAATAATAATGCAAATTATGCTAGTATAGAAAGGATAAATGAAGAACTAGAATATTCTAAGAAAATAATGGAAAAACTAAAATGTGTAGTTATAGATGTATCAAATAAAGCAGTAGAAGAAACAGCGGGAATAGTTATCGAACATATGAAAAGAAATTTTGGAGAAGATATGTATTGTTAGAAGTGTTGTATGCACAACACTTCTTTTAATTCTACAGACATATATAAATTATTAAAACTTTTAAATATTTGAAGGAATAAGAGAACTTATGTTGTATATATATATGTAAACTACTTTACAATATAAAGGAGTTTACATTATGATTATAAGAATTAGGACAGAGGAACAGGAAGAAAACACCCTATCCAAATATGCTGCCTTGAGCAAAAACACTAAAGGAAGAGCAATAGAAGAAGAAAAATGTAGTATTAGAACTGAATATCAAAGGGATAGGGATAGGATTATCCATTCTAAATCCTTTAGAAGATTAAAACATAAAACCCAGGTATTTATAGCACCAGAAGGGGATCATTATAGAACTAGGTTAACTCATACATTGGAAGTTGCACAGATTTCAAGGACCCTGGCTAGAGCTTTAAGATTGAATGAAGATTTAGTTGAAGCCATTGCACTAGGCCATGACCTAGGCCATACCCCCTTTGGTCATATTGGAGAGGATGTATTGAATGAACTCCATCCTAAGGGTTTCAAACACAATGAACAGAGCATAAGGGTTGTAGATTATCTAGAACATACAGAAGTTAGACGGGGTTTAAACTTGACCTATGAGGTCAGGGATGGGATTTTAAACCATACTGGTGATGGACAACCAGAAACTTTGGAAGGCCAAATAGTTAGAATAGCCGATAGAATTGCTTATATAAATCATGATATTGATGATGCTATAAGGGCAAATATAATTAAAAAAGAAGATTTGCCCAAGGATTGTGTGGAAATTTTAGGCAGTAACCATAGTGAGAGGATAAATACTATGATATCAGATGTTATTCAGAACAGCATTGGTAAAAACAAAGTCGCTATGAGTGAAGAGATTGGCTATTATACTAGAAAATTAAGGGAATTTATGTTTGAAAGGGTATATCTAAATAGAGTAGCAAAGGGAGAGGAAGATAAGGCTAAATATATAATAGAGCAGTTATATAAATACTATATTAAAGATATAAATAGACTCCCTTTAGAGCATAGAGGTTTATATGAAGACAACAACTATTCAAAAGAAGATATAGTATGTGATTACATTGCAGGTATGACCGATAGGTATGTGGTAAATCTATTTAAAAATATATTTATTCCAAAACCCTGGGAAAAATATTAAAAAAAGAAGGACTTTTGAAATTTTTGTCGAATACATAAAAGTGTTTTTATATTTGGGTGGTTAATATGAAAGGTATTATAAAAGAAGAAACAATCGAAAAAATTCGCAATACTTGCGATTTAGTCGATCTTGTTTCTAGATATCTGCCTTTAAAAAAAACCGGTAGTAATTATACCGGTCTGTGCCCTTTTCATAGTGAGAAAACTCCTTCTTTTACAGTATCAGACACAAAACAATTATTTCACTGTTTTGGTTGTGGTCAAGGTGGAGACATATTTACTTTCATAATGAAAATAGAAAATTTATCCTTTGTTGAAGCTGTCAAATTCCTAGGGGATCTATACGGAATTCCTATAGAAGAAGGTAGTAAGACTGATGACAAATTAGAGGCGGAAAAAAAGTTAATATATGAAATAAATAGGGAAGCTGCTAGATTTTATTATTACAATCTAATCAATAGTCGAGAACCACTAAACTATTTAAAACAAAGAGGCATAGGCAGAAAGATAATAAAAGAATTTGGTTTAGGGTACGCTCCAAATAAATGGGATAGCATATTAAATTTTCTAAAAGGAAAAGGATATAAGATTGAGGATATAGAAAAAACTGGACTTATAGGGAGAAGAAAAGATAATACTGGATTTTATGACAAATTTAGAAACAGGATAATATTTCCCATATTGGACACTAGGGGTAGGATAATTGGATTTGGAGGCAGGGTATTGGATAATACAATGCCCAAATATTTAAACTCCCAGGATACCTTAGTATTTAATAAAGGAAATAATCTATATGGGCTTAATCTAGTAAAAAAATATTCGGATAGGAAGAGAATAATATTAGTAGAAGGATATATGGATGTAATATCTTTGTATAATCATGGGATAAATTATTCTGTGGCAAGTCTAGGAACAGCCTTTACCAAGAGTCAAGCTAAATTACTAAAAAGATTTGGACAGGATGTATATATTTGCTACGATTCGGATAATGCTGGAATAAATGCCACTATTAGAACAATAAATATATTAAGAAGTGAAGGGATTGAACCTAGAATAATCCTGCTTCCTCAGGGTAAAGATCCAGATGATTTTATAAAGGAAAAAGGATTAGAAGGGTTTGAAGGTTTAATAGATAGTGCAATGAATCATATAGATTATAGGATACTAATCAATAGAAAAAAATATAATCTATCAGATGTGGAGGAAAAGATTAAATTTACTAAAAAGGTATCCCAAATTATAAGGGAATTAAAAAGCCCTATTGAAAAAGATGTATATATAGACAAAATATCCAGGGATACAGGGATATCAAAAGAGGCAATACAAAAAGAAGTTTTGGGTAAAAATATTAAAGCCAACATAAGTTCTTATAAGGACAAGTATATAAATGGAAAATATAGAGATAATAAGAATAAAATAGCACCTATCAAAACGGTCCTGGAATCTGCTCATCTAACTGCAGAGAAAACATTAGTGAAATTAATGACAATAAATAGGGAATATTATAATATAATAAAAAGTCGATTATATCCAAAAGATTTCTTAAATTATGAATGTAATACAATGGTTAACATTATATATGATGCCTATGAAAGGAACCAAGAATTAGATAGTATAGACTCTGAATATATAATAAAAAATTTGGAAACTAAGAATGATATTGATTCTATTATTATAGATGAGATCATAGGTATGAATGTGGACTTTTTGTCTGAGACAAAGATTATCTAATAGAAGAACTTATAAAGACTATCAAATACTATAATTTAAAGTTCAAAAGGGAACAGATTGCTAATGAAATTAGGGAAATTGAAACTAATAAAGATAAGAAAGAGCTAGAGAGATTAAAAGCACTATGTTTGGAACTAACCAAATTAGACAAAGAGTTAAAAGCACACATTTAAAGACGGAGAAAGGAGGGTGTTGCATTGACACAAAATAATAAAGATGGCGAAAAAATATTAGCTGTTAAAAGATTAATAAATAAAGGTAAAAAGAATGGAATGTTAACATATAAGGAAATAATGGATGCATTAGAAGAGATTGATATGGATGTAGACCAGATAGATGAAATCTATTCTAGATTAGAAGAATTGGGAATAGATATAGTAGGTGAAAAGGAAGAAGATATCCTCCTTGATACTGATGAACCCATAGATGATGAGGAGATAGATATTAAGGATGAAGATCTTTCATTGCCTAAAGGTGTAAGTGTAGATGATCCCGTTAGAATGTATCTAAAGGAAATAGGTAAAATACCTCTACTAACCGCAGAAGAAGAAGTAGAATTGGCAAAAAGGATGGAGCAAGGAGATGAGGAAGCAAAGAAAAAGCTAGCAGAAGCAAATCTAAGACTTGTAGTAAGTATAGCAAAAAGGTATGTAGGCAGAGGTATGCTGTTTTTAGATTTAATCCAAGAGGGAAATTTAGGCCTTATGAAGGCTGTTGAAAAATTTGATTACAATAAGGGATTCAAATTTAGTACCTATGCTACTTGGTGGATTCGCCAAGCTATAACCAGGGCTATAGCTGATCAGGCTAGAACCATTAGAATACCAGTCCATATGGTTGAAACCATAAATAAGCTAGTAAGGGTACAGAGACAGTTGGTACAGGAATTAGGCAGGGATCCAACTCCAGAAGAGATTGGTAAGGAGATGAACATGGAGGTAGAAAAGGTAAGGGATATAATGAAGATTGCCCAGGAGCCAGTATCATTAGAAACCCCAATAGGTGAAGAGGAGGATAGCCATCTTGGAGATTTTATTGAAGATGATAATGCACTAGCTCCTGCAGATGCAGCCACTTATATAATGTTAAGGGAACAATTAATAGATGTATTGGATACCCTTACCCCTAGAGAACAAAAAGTACTAAGATTAAGATTTGGGCTAGACGATGGTAGGGCAAGAACTTTAGAAGAAGTAGGTAAGGTGTTCGATGTTACTAGGGAAAGGATAAGACAAATAGAAGCTAAAGCCTTAAGGAAATTGAGGCACCCAAGTAGGAGTAAAAAACTTAAAGATTTCTTAGAATAATTAAAGATTCGCTATTGCGAATCTTTAATTATAGAAAAATTTATAATAATTATGGAATTCTATTTGTTAAGGAAAGTTCTTATTTACTAATATTTTAAACAAATGGGAACTTTCCTATTGGCTACATATTTATTAAAAATAATGGAAGGGATAATATATGAAATTATCAAGCAGACTACAGGCTATAGCAGATTTTGTGCCCCAGAATTCAATAGTAGGGGATATAGGCACAGATCATGGATATATTCCAGCTTATTTGATTGAAAAAGGAATATCAAAAAAGGTTATAGCTGTTGATATCAGCCAAAATTCTCTAGAAAAGGCAATAGATTTTATAAAACTAAGAAATTTAGATAAGTATATTGATATTAGATTAGGAGATGGACTAGAAGTAATTAAACCCTTTGAAATAGACACGGTAATAATTGCAGGTATGGGAGGATTACTTATAAGGGATATATTGGACAAGGATTGGGATAAAAGGGATTCCATAACCCATTTTATACTACAGCCCAATATTGCCAGCGAAGCACTAAGAAAATATCTTTATGATAACAATTTTGAGATAATAGATGAAAAACTGGTAATGGAGGATAGAAAGTTTTACGAAATAATCTATGCCAAAAAGGGAAAGGACCATATAGAGGACAAAATATATTATGAGATAGGAGAAAAGTTGATTGTCAATGGGGATCCTTTGCTTAAGGATTTTATAAATCACAAGATAAAAACAATAAATAGCATATTGGAAGAACTAGAATATAAAACTACTGAGAAAAGCAAAAGCAGGTATGATGATTTAATGGAAAAAAGAAAAAGATTAAAGGCGGTGTTAAAGAAGGTTGAGAGCAATTGATATAATCAATCTATTAAACCAATGGGCCCCCTCATATTTAATAGATGAGTGGGACAATACAGGATTTCAAATAGGAGATCTTGATAAGGAGGTTAAAAAAGTACTCATATCTTTGGATTTGAGCAGGGAAGTATTTGAAAAGGCTGTAGAAGAAGGGGCTCAGATGATTATCACCCATCACCCCATCATATTCAAACCCTTAAAGGCTATAAGAAAGGGCAACTATAAGGAAGGATTGATATATGACATTATAAAAGCAGACATGGTAGTATATAATGCCCATACCAATTTAGATTTGACCATAGGTGGAGTTAATGATGCCTTAGCCCATCTATTGGAAATAAAAAATATCCAACCATTAAAGGTGGTTTATGAAGAACCCCTATATAAATTGGTAGTATTTGTTCCCAATAGCCATGCAGAATTAATAAGGCAGGTTTTGGGAGATGCAGGGGCAGGGTGGATAGGAAACTACAGCCATTGTACTTATAATGTAGAAGGGGTAGGTACCTTTTTGCCTCAGGAGAATACCAATCCATTTATAGGAGAAGCTGGAAGATTAGAAAAAGTTGATGAAACTAGAATAGAGACTATAGTAAAGGAAAAGGATCTAAAAGAAGTAGTAAATAAGATGATAAAAGCCCATCCCTATGAAGAGGTTGCCTA
>JAAYEM010000016.1 GCA_012728725.1 Tissierellia bacterium
AACATTGTGCTATTTTTTCATGTTTAGTTTACAAAGCCTATAAATTATTAGACCATCCACTCTTCCCTCATATATAAGCTTATGGGAAAAATTTGGCCCTTTAAATTGCCTGGTAACTCTTTTGCCACCCATTCTATTGCAGAAATATACCTTATGGGGATATTGGTCTTTTCCCCTACCCTTTCCGCCAATTCTTGTCCCTTTAAAACATCTTCCACTGTGGTATTTTTTAGCATGTGGGTGTTGTTGATTATGCCCGTTACTTGTGCCCTAGCTGTAGCTTCAATCCTTCTTATATATTCTATAACCTTGCCCACAGTCTGAGTTTCAGGTCTATTGGCATTTAAAACAAAGAACATATCGTATTGACCTTCTATAAGGTATTCCTTATAAAAGCTCAAGCTTCTGGCCCCTGTGGGATCCCCTCCTACATCCACTATGGCATCATAGCTGGTATCCTGGACGGGAGCCAGTATTTCTGCAGATATGGCTGGTATATCTACAGCTGAAGCCTTAATAGAACTTCCTATAACCCTAATGCCTAACTTTTCCAGCTCTTTAGCCTTCTCCCTACTCCTAAAATATAGGTTTACTACATCTAAATCCACTAGAGCAACCTTCCTGTCCATATTGGCTAATTTGACTGCATAATTAATGCTAAACTCTGTCTTTCCACTGCCATAATGGCCTACAATAATCCTTAACCTTTTATCATTTAACATAGCTTCACCTAAATTCTAAATATATTCTTTGGCTTCTTCCTCGCCTTTTAGTACCCTTAATCCCCCTTCCGCCAAGGCAGTTAATTCGTCCTCTCCCGGATATATATACACTTGAGATATAAAGGAAACCATATCCTCTATCCAGGAGGTAAACAATTTATCGTAGGCAATTCCCCCCGTTAGTAGTATCCCGTCAACCTGCCCCTTTAAAACTGTTGCCATACTGCCTATTTCCTTCCCTACCTGATAGGCCATGGCATAATAGATAAGCCTGGCATATTCATCTCCAGCATCTATTCTTTTACATATCTCCCTGGCATCGTTGCTGTTTAAATAGGATACCATCCCTCCATTGCCTGTAATCTTCTTTTTAATTTCTTGGTAGGTGTATTTCCCTGAAAAGCATAATTTAACCAAGGCCCCTACTGGCAGTCCACCAGATCTTTCTGGAGAGAAAGGTCCTTCCCCATCAAGGGCATTGGCCACATCTATTACCCTTCCTTTTTTATGGGCACCTACTGAAATACCTCCTCCCAGATGGACCACTATTAGGTTCATATCTTCATATCTTTTATTATGCAATTTGGCATGTCTTCTGGCCACTGCCTTTTGGTTTAAGGCGTGAAATATACTAATCCTTTCTATATCCTTTAAACCAGATATTCTAGCTACATCCTCCAATTCATCTACTACTACCGGATCTACTATATAGGCTTTAACCCCAATAGATTCAGCAATTTCATAGGCAATAAGCCCACCTAAATTGGAGGCATGTTCCTGCTGGTAACCCCCTCTCAAATCTTCCAGCATCCTTTCATTTACTAGGTAAGTTCCTCCTTCTATGGGTTTAAGCAAACCCCCTCTGCCTACAATGGCTGAAAAGGCCTTTATATCTATATGGTTTTTTCCTAATACATCTAATATTATGTCTTTTCTGAATTCGTACTGGTCAGATATCCTTTCAAATCTTGATAGCTCTTCTACCGAATGACGTATGGTCTCTTCAAATATAATCTTATGGTCATCAAATACACCAATTTTAGTAGATGTGGAGCCAGGATTTATGACTAATATTCTATAGGATTTTGCCATCTAAATCCTCCTCTATATTAAGTTAATAGAACAGCTAAAATTATAGAACGTAATTTTGCCTCATCAGAATCCGCCCTTGAAGTCAACACCACAGGAGCCTTGGTTCCCAAAATTATCCCAGCCCCCTCTGATCTGGCAAAGAAGTTTAAGGATTTATAAAGTACATTTCCTGCTTCTATATCCGGCATCAATAGTATGTCTGCATCCCCTGCTACCACACTGTCTATTCCTTTATGTTCTGCAGCCTCCTTTGATATGGCATTGTCTAAGGCAAAGGGGCCATCTACTATACAGCCAGTAATATGTCCCTCCTTATTCATTTGGGCCAATTCCTTAGCATGAAGGGTGGCTTCCATTTTTTCAGATACCTTTTCTACAGCAGCTATTATAGCCACCTTTGGTTCTTCAACACCTAAAGAATGGGCCAATTCTACTGCATTTTCTATTATCTCCTTCTTTTGTTCTAGATTTGGACTAATATTCATAGCCGCATCCGTTACTATAAATATCTTATGGTAGGATTCTATATCAAATACGGCGGCATGGCTTATAATCTTTTCAGTCCTAAGCCCTATTTCCCTGTCTAGTACCTGTCTCATTATAATGGATGTATCTATTAGTCCCTTCATTAATATATCTGCCTGGCCTGTGCTGACTAGCTGGGTAGCTATCCTTGAAGCGCTTACCCCATCCCTTTCATCAATAATTTCTACATCAGATAAACTTAATCCTATATCCTGACTGATTTTTTCAATCTTTTCCTTATCCCCAACTAATATAGGCTCTATTATGTTTAGATCCTTAGCTGCCTTAACTGCCTTTAGCACCTCTTCATCCCCTGCTACAGCTACAGATAATCTTTTAGCTCCTTTATTTTGGGCCAATGATAATAGGTCATCAAAGGATTTAATCATTTAAGTGTCCCCCTTTACTTTTGTATATAATCCCTTAAGGGATTTGCCACCTATTCCTCTATTAAGGTAATCTGCAAGCTCTCCGGCAATATATTGACTATCTCAACACCATCCTCTACCTTAACTAAGATATCTACAGTATGGCTTCCAGCTTCCAGATCCTTTAAATCCAATTCCAAAATTATATCTTCCTTGTTAAGGGAATCAATTTTAGAAATACTCCCTCTAAGGCTTATGGTAATCAATTTATTTAAATCCTCTTCACTAATATAAAGGTTTGGCTTTATATTTGTTATATTTACATCCCTTAAAGTATAATTAAAAGTCTTGGTTAGGCTTTCTTCAATGTCTATAGTCACAATAACCTTCTGATCTGGATTGGATAGTTTTACACCTGTAGGAATTTCCAATTCAACTGGCATTTCATTGTTTTCTAAAAAGAGATTTATATCTAATGGTTTAGTTTTAATAGAATCTATTTTAGATAGCACATCTCTTTTACCTTGTATTTCAATGGTATTAGGTCTAATACCTATATTTACTATTTCATAATTATCCGGTAACTGATTTGTGGTTTCCAATTCTATAGGTACCTTTTTAACTTGATATACCGGGATAAATATTTCCACTACATTCTGCTCCTTCCCCACCCCTCGAACATCTCTATTCTCACTATCCACCAATCTAATGGGCACTGTTACATTGATATCCTCTTTTCTATTATCAATATTTACAAGGGCAACGACCCGCTCCACTGAATCAACCCAGCTTTTTGGGCCTTCTATATATACATACTGGGGTTTTACCTCCGGTTTACCTAATACATATCCTTCTGGCAGCTTGCCAGTAGTTTCTACCACAACAGGGCTTTCCTGTCTAACAAGTCTATCAAATTTAAAGAGTATTTCCTTTGGGTAATAATCTATTAACCTTACATTATTGGGTACCTCAATGCTTACTGGAACCTTTACAGTCCCCTCTGAATAACCGCTTAAATCAACCTTTGCCACTATATCCTTTTCAGCCTTTATTACATCAGACCTTCTGCCACCAACGGTAACTCTGACAGTAGCTTCTTTAGGCTCCAATATTACTAGACCCTGTCTTTCTAAACCAGCTTCATTGACAAATACCACATCTATATTTCTATATTCTGTTTCAAAAGGTGGATCCACTTCACTCATAACATAACTCCACAAAATGATAGCTATTATCAAGGCAAATATCTTTAGGGTCCAGTTCTTATTCTTCTCTTTGTTCATCTTTTCGCCTCCATTTTGCAACAAATGTATCCTTCTGATCCTTAGGCTTATACATATCCATCAAAATCTGCCTTAATGTCTTAGTATCCAAATATCTAGCTATACTACCATTTTCAGCTATGGAGATAGCTCCTGTTTCTTCTGACACTATTATGGCCAAACAGTCGGACTTTTCCGATATTCCCAGGGCTGCCCTGTGCCTAGTCCCTAATTCTTTGCTTAAAGAAGTATTTTCGGTCAAGGGTAAAAAACACCCAGCAGCTTTTATAATATCCTCTTTAATTATTACAGCACCATCATGCAGGGGGGTATTGGGTATGAATATATTTATGAGAAGGTCACTGGAAACCTTGCCATTTATTTGGGTTCCCGTCTCTGCTATTTCATTTAAACCAGTTGTCCTTTCTATAACTATAAGGGCACCTATCTTTTGTCGGGAAAGGGAAGCTACCGCTTCTACGATTTCATCTACTACCTGGCTTAAACTTTCTCCTTTTATCTCAATGAAGGATTTGGTAAAGAAACTGCTCCTACCAATATATTCTAAAGCTCTTCTCAATTCAGGCTGGAAAACGATAAGAATAGCTAAAACTCCCACGGTCATAGCATTTTCCAATATCCAATAGACTGTATACAGCTCAAGCCAATCACTGATCTTGGTAAAAACAAATAAGGCCAGTATACCTTTGGTAAGCTGTTCTGCCCTAGTCTCTCGAATAAGCATAAATAGTTTATAAAAAGCAACAGCTACAATAAGTATATCTATAATATCCCTAATCCTAATATTTAAGAATAATCCTTCTATGTATTGCAAGGTGATCACGCCTTTACCATAATTTCTTACTAATAATTATTATATAATAAATGCTAGTCAATTTGAACAAAATATATATTAATTGTCAATGTCAGTAAATTCAGAATTTTTTCCAGTTTTAGTCTAAGCTTTCCAATAAAGCATAAAAGGGGTATAATAACCTATTTATTCCTCATAGTTTGTCCAAAAATCCTATATCCTCATATGGAATCCCTTGTCCTATAATAGACCGCTACTGTAGCTTAAAGGAGACTTCAAAAAATAGCCCTAAAGCATGGCTGTAAAAATAATTTCAGCTACTTATTCCTCCCTACTTATATCTATCCTTCTATTCTTTGAATCATATATAAATTTGCTCAATTTCCTTTGATTTAGCCACCATAAATAGATTACATAAGGAACAAATAAAAAACCTAATTGGGGTATACCAGACATTAATATAAAATTAAAGGTTCCATGCATAAGTATTGGCATATATAGGGACCTTCTCATATTAATTTTTGCCCTATCCCTATTGGTATCAAACTTTGCCAGGGACAGGTAATATCCCATGGTTATTCCAAATACTGCATGGGCTGGTACTGAAAAGACTCCTCTGTATAGGCCTACATGGGGATTGTTGGCATACCTGTATACTACATATACTATATTTTCTACAGTAGCAAATCCCATGGAAGAAAATATCCCATACACTATTCCATCTAATTTTTCATTGAAGTATTGGGTCTTGTAGGGAACTTTTAGTATAACCAACCTTTTAAAATATTCTTCTGTAAATCCTGCAACTATAAAGGCTGTATACATAGCGCTTAAAGTGCCGGTAAAAATGTTTATACTCAACAAAAACTCTTCAACTATTAATATGGGTATTACTGTCAAGGCTCCTAGTAAATAGGTTAATATCAATAATTTTGCTGGTTCCCTATCATATCCATCACTTAAATATATGGCTAGTATAATAGCTATTACCGGCGTTACGGCTATTACAAAAAGTCTAGTATCCAATACATCTACCTCCAATAATATATTTAAATATATTATTGGTAAAAGAATAAAACTGTATTCAGGTAAAACCTAAATACAGTTTTGTAATATTATCCTATTATATTATCATCTATATACTTTTCTACCTCTTCTGCTGTTGGTAAACTTAAAATCTCATCTAACATAGGTACTATTTCTTCTTTAGATGTATTGTTGATTATCCACCTTGCTTTTAGCATGGATGATGGGTTCATACTGAATTCATCTAATCCCATGGCTAATAGTATTGGTATTAGTTTCTCGTCTCCTGCCGCCTCTCCACACATTCCTACCCATATGCCTTCCCTATGACCGTTTTCTATGGTCATCTTAATAAGTCTTAATACTGCTGGATGGTATTGATTGTATAGATAGGATATATTTTCATTGCCTCTGTCTACAGCAACTGTATACTGGATTAAATCATTGGTTCCAATGCTGAAAAAATCCACTTCCTTTGCAAATATATCAGAATGGATTGCTACAGCTGGAATTTCTACCATTATCCCTACTTCTATATCTTCATTAAATGGAATATTTGCTTTCCTTAATTCATCTTTTACCTCATTCAATATCTTTTTAGCATCTCTTATTTCCTTTATATTAGATATCATAGGAAACATTATCTTTACATTCCCAAAGGCTGAAGCCCTTAATATGGCTTTTAATTGGGTTTTAAATATTTCTGTCCTATCAAGACAAAGTCTAATTGCTCTGTATCCTA
>JAAYEM010000017.1 GCA_012728725.1 Tissierellia bacterium
ATATATATCCTTTGAAAAATAGGGGCCATATATATGGATATGGTAGGATAGGTGAAATTGATGAGAAACCACTATTAGATTATCTAGACATGGTAAAAAAGCAATTGGATATTGGGCATTTAACTGTCTATGGCAAGATGGATCGACTTGTTAATAGAGTGGCTATTTGTGGAGGTAGTGGCTCTTCCTTTATATATGATGCCTATTTAAAGGGAGCCCAGATATATATAACTGGAGATGTTAAATACCATGAAGCACAATATGGAACTGAATTAGGTTTAACAATAATAGATGCTGGCCACTACCATACAGAAAAAGTAATATTACCTGTAATAAAGGGATATTTAGAGGAGAAAATAGAAGAGGATATAGTAATTGACTTATACCAACACAGTAGTCCACCTTATGTAATATATTAATACAGGTGGAGGTGGGTAGATGGGTGATATAGAAAAGTTGGTGGCCCTTCAAAGGCATATCAACATTTTGAAAAATACTAAGAAGAAACTAAAGGAACTGGCAAATAGAAGTGATATAAGGGATTTACTAAACCAATTAAAGGAAACAGAAAATATATTGATGGAATTGGAAGGACAAAGCAAGGAGAATGAGAAGAGTTTAAATAAAAACAACTCCATTTTAAAGGATCTAGATTATAAGTTAAAAGAGATAGAAAAGAATCTTTATGAAGGCGATATTACCGATTTAAAACAGTTGGGTTTCCTAGACCATGAAAGGGAGATAATCAAAAAAACAATAGAAGAAAAGGAGATGGAAATCTTAACCCAGATGGAGGAAGCTGAGAAGTATAAAAAAGAGCTTATAAAAAAACAAGAGTATTTCAATTCTCTAAAAAAAGAATATACCAGCGCTGTAAAAAAGTATAAAATTGCCAAGGAAGATTACAAAAAGAGTATAAAGGATGAAGAGAAGATAATTGATGAATTATCATCACAAATTGATAAAGAACTTTTAGACAAGTTCATCTATTTAGAAAGGAATAAGGGGATGGCAGTGGCAGAGGTGATAGAGGGCAGGTGTACTGGTTGTAATGTACTATTGCCCACTATAATAGTAGATAGACTAAAAAATAAAGAGGAAATAGTTTTTTGTGATAATTGCGATAGGATCCTTTACCTGAATAAAGGACATATTTAATTGTATTTATTAACTCTACTGGAAAAAACTAGATTTGCAAAAAATAAAATAATGTGCTATAGTATTAATACTAAAAATAAATATAGATGAGTAAATCGGATGATCGCGTGCAAATGTTTTATAGCATTTGCATGAGGAAAGTCCGTGCTCCGCAGGGCAGGATGCTGGATAACGTCCAGTGGGGGTGACCCTAAGGCTAGTGCAACAGAAATATACCGCCTAATTTGATATTAGGTAAGGGTGGAAAGGTGAGGTAAGAGCTCACCAGCAACTAGGCGACTAGTTGGCTCTGTAAACCCCATCTGGAGCAAGACCAAGTAGGGACATAAAAAGGTGGTTGCCCGCTGCCGTCCCAATGGTAGGTCGCATGAACCTATTGGCAACGATAGGTCATAGATAGATGATCATCTAAAACAGAACACGGCTTACAGACTTACTCATATCAACGTGGAACTTAATGGCCAATAGCCCTTAAGTTCCTTTTTTTAACTCAATTCTGTAAGAAAGTTTTGAAAATGACTTCTTTATTGTATAATTTTGCATAATATTTTTTGTAAGGCCACTAATATTTGAAAGGGAGGTATAAGGATGATTGCATTTATTAAGCTTTCTCCAATAATAATATTGGCAGGGCTTATGAT
>JAAYEM010000001.1 GCA_012728725.1 Tissierellia bacterium
AAATTAGCACACAGGTATATTATACAGCATAATAAAGGCTAAAGGTGTTAATATTTTTGCTTTTTTAAATATTTTTTGTTTCCAAGTATCTACTTCACATCTATTTCATCAAAGAGGAGAATAATTTAAATATTAATCCAATTTCCTTTATTATTGGTGTTCACTTCTATCCCATAACTAATTCCCTCTACATATTGACTAAATCAATTTACTATGCTATCATTCTTATAAGAAAAGGAGTGGATTATAAAAGTGGATGACTCACCTTATCCAGACCCGAGTATTTTACAGGCTTATGTAAGTATTTTTTCATTTAAAATAAATTCAATTAAAATAAATAGGAAAAAGGCATATGACACACATTCAAGGGCAAAATCATTTGCCCTTATTGGTGTGTCCTTTTTTATTATTACTTTTTAGGGGGTTGATTAATTGTCGACAGTTACCATAGGGAGACAACTTGCACTACAAGTTGTATTGATATTCATTAATGCAATTTTTGCCTGTGCGGAAATTGCTGTTTTATCATCCAGCGAAAATAGATTAGAAGCGATGAAAAAAGACGGTGATAAACGGGCTGGTAGAATATTATATTTAATGGAAGAACCTTCTCGTTTCCTATCTACAATACAAGTAGGCATAACCTTTGCAGGCTTTCTCGCCAGCGCCTTTGCTGCCGATAATTTTGCTGAACGTTTGGTAAATCTGATTGTTAAATTGGGATTAGATATAAATATTAATACATTAAAAACAATATCCGTTGTTATTATAACTATTATCCTATCCTATTTTACCTTGGTATTTGGAGAATTGGTTCCAAAGAGGATAGCCATGAAAAACCCTGAAAAGATTTCATTAATGATTTCAGGCTTAATATTATTCGTTGCAAAGATTTCAAGTCCACTTGTATATTTGTTGACCAAATCTACCAACAGTGTTCTCCGTTTAATTGGGATAGATCCAATGGCTGATGAAGATATAGTAACGGAGGAAGATATACGGATGATGGTAGATCAAAGTCGTATAAAAGGCTATATTAATTCAAATGAACATGAAATGATCCACAATATATTTGAATTTGATAATAAATATGCTGAAGATGTTATGACTCATAGAACTGAGGTAAGCCTTCTTTGGCTGGAGGAAAGTGAGGAGGATTGGGAAAATACCATCCATGAAAGTAGGCATACCTATTATCCAGTATGCCATGAAAGCACAGATAATATAGTTGGAGTACTAAACACTAAAGATTATTTCAGATTAAAGGATAGATCAAGAAAGAATGTTTTAGAAAAGGCGGTCCGCCCTCCTTATTTTGTACCTAAAACAGTCAGGACCGATATCCTATTTCACAATATGCAGAAAAGTAGAAACCACTTTGCTGTAGTTTTAGACGATTATGGGGGGATGGTGGGAATTGTCACCATCAATGACCTATTAGAACAGTTGGTAGGGGATTTAGATGATGATGACAGAGTAGCGGTAGAACCGCCTCTAATAGAGAGAATAGATTCTAGGACCTGGAAAATCCAAGGATCCACTCCTATAGAAATGGTAGCTGAACAGCTTAACATTACATTACCCGACATTGAGGAGTATGATACCTTTGGTGGATTTGTATTTGGACTATTAGGTGCTGTCCCAGCTGATGGTTCTACACCTGAATTGGATATAGAAAATCTCCATATAAAGGTAACTTCCGTAAAAGACCATAGGATGGAAAGGGCAGTTGTCTATGTAGAGCCAGAAAAAGAAAGTATAGAAAAAGAAAAAGAGTAGAATGGATAAAAACCCTCTACTCTTTTATGTTTTTTCATCCCTTATTCCCCTGATATGGCTAGTTTTTTTACCTTTATACTTGGAGAACCTACTCCATTGGAAGAAAATTTAAAATCATCTCCTATTCCCTCTATATCCATCAAAAGTTCAAAGAAATTTCCAGCTATAGTTATCTGATTAACAGGCCTTTTAATCCTTCCCTTTTCTATTTCATAGCCTCGGGCTGAAAGGGAAAAATCCCCTGAAACTGGATTTAAGCCTGAGTGCAGGCCTTCTACAGCTATTATCATTACTCCCTTATCTATGGTTTCCAATATATCATTTAAGGAGCTATTCCCCTTTACTACGCATAGGTTTGTACTTGCTGTAGTAATTGAAGATTTATATGAATCTCTAAAACCGTTGCCTGTAGATACAACTCCATCCTTTAAAGCTGCCTTCCAATTATAAAGGTAGGTATTCAATACACCTTTATCTATTATCTTCTTATAGCTTGTGGCTGTTCCTTCATCGTCAAAGAATCTAGAATTGAAGCCCCCTTCTATAAATGGGTCATCAACTAAAGAAAAATCCTTAGATGCAACCCTTTCCTTTATTTTATCTTTTAATAAAGACAATCCTTTTTGTACACTTTCCCCATAAAATATAGATCGAAAAGCTCCTAATAAATCGGCAAATACATCATTCCTAAATACCACCGGATACTCTTTAGATTTAATAGGCCTAGCTCCCAATAAGGACAAGGCTTCATCTACAGCTTCCTGGGCCAAGTTTTTATAGTCAAAATCTGTAAAACTGTTGGATATTAAATAACTGAACCCAGTCTTAGTTTCTTCCCCTTCCTTAGCCACCACCATAAGGTAGGCATAGGCTAAATTAGAACTGTCCTTAAGAGTTAAACCCTTGGTATTATTTATATATCTTTCCTTTTCAATCTCATTATACATACAATAGTTTACAGCTACAATTCTTGGATCTAAAGCCAGGGCCTCTTGCTCCAAATCCTTGATAAAATTTATCTTATCTTCTATGGGAGTACTGGCTAAGCCTTCATTAAAACTATTCATTTCCCTATATTCCTCTGAGCCTTCAAATATTATCTCCCTATCATCGGTATCAATATATATACTGTTTTCATAGGCCTCTCCTATCAACATATCCACAGAACTTTCGTCCACCTTTTCAGTATATGAATATCCCATTTTTCCATCACATATTCCCCTAAAGGACAAGCCTACAGTATCTGATATATTATATTTATCTATTTCTCCCTTATACACTCCTATCTCTATATTTTTAGATCTTTCTATGTAGACCTCCATATCTTCAAATTTATCTTTTCCCCTTTTAAATATAATATGGGATAGTTCTTTGTGTGTCATTTTACTCCTCCCCCTTTCTTCCTCCAACGGTCAAAGCCTTTACCCTTATGGTTGGTTGGCCCACATTAGCTGGAATGGAACCACTTAAAGAACCACACATACCTTGGCCAAAGGACTGGTTGTTTCCTACCATATCTATATTTTCTAAAACCTTAGCTCCAGTACCTATAAGGGTGGCCCCTCTGACAGGTTTTGTAATCTTTCCATTTTCAATTAAATAGCCCTCCATTACTGCAAAGTTGAAATCCCCTGTAGCAGGATTTACACTACCTCCCCCAAGCTTTTTAGCAAATAAGCCTTTTTCCGTATTCCCTATTATTTCTTCCAAGCTTGAATTACCGTTAGCTATAAAGGTATTATTCATCCTAGATGTTGGTGCAAATTTATAAGACTGCCTCCTTCCTGATCCAGTTGACTCCATCCCCATCCGCCTTCCATTTAATTTATCTATTAAGTAGGATTTAAGTATTCCATTTTCTATCAGCACATTCCTTTGGGTTGGAGTCCCTTCATCATCTACATTTGTGGAACCCCATTCATTTGGTAGAGTGCCATCATCTATGGCGGTAACTAGAGGTGATGCAATTTGTTGACCTAATTTATTGGAAAATACAGAAGTTCCCTTGGCTACAAAAGTTGCCTCCAAACTATGACCACAAGCTTCATGGAATAAGACCCCACCAAATTCATTATGGATAACTACAGGCATGACCCCCGAAGGACAAGGGTCAGCTAAAATCATAGTTTTAGCAATTCTTGATGCCTCTTTGCCTACTTCTTCCACATCTACTTTTTCAAAGAATTCAAAACCCATAGCCCCTCCTGGCCCATAAAAGCCTACCTGCATTTCCCCATCCTTGGAGGCTACAGATTGGACCCTGTATCTGGTCCTAACCCTTTTGTCTTCAACCAATAATCCTTCAGTATTGGCTATCAGTACATTTTGCTCCTCATCAAAATAATTGGCAGTAACCTGTGTAATTAATTCATCATATCCTTTAGCCCTTTCATAGCCAATTTTTAGAAGTTCCACCTTACGTTTCTTGTCTACTGTATTAGGCATTAACTTTATTGGATGCATATTCTGAATATCAGATTTCATTAAATTTAGAACCACATTATCCTTCTTTTCCTTTGCTGCCAATGCCACTTCCTTTGCCACCTTAATTAAATTTTCCTCCCTAGCATCGTTGGTGTAGCCGTAGGCAGAATTAAATCCATTAAATACCCTTATTCCTATTCCATAATCCCTACCAGAAATGCTATTTTCAATAAATCCACCAACCAATTTAATATCTGTACTATATCTATCTTCTACAAATATCTCTGCAAAATCTCCCCCTGTAGAAAGGGCTGCACAAAGTACATTTTCAATTACCCTTTGACTAAGCAAAAGATTACCCCCTTTATCCTTTCTTTAATAAGCATTATATTATATTTGCCATATTAAATCATTTATTTTTATCTTTATTCCCCCTTAATATTTCACTATAACTACCATAGGCTCCCCCTATTCCTCTATATTAATCTCCATGTGTATATTTCCCTCTAGATCCTTTATTGATAAAACTCCTCCATCCAATACCCCATAACTATTGGTGCTTTCCTCCTTTGGTAAGCTAATACTTCCTGGGTTGATAATGTATATGTTATCTACTTTATCAACTTTTGGAATATGGGTATGGCCATATATGAATAGATCCTTATCCCTTAATTTGGGCATATTATCTGGATTATATATATGACCGTGGGTTAAAAATAAACGCTTGCTTTCGTACAGAATAGTTGAATAGGTTGACATTATTGGAAAGTTTAATACCATTTGATCAACTTCACAATCACAGTTGCCCCTTACAGCCATTATCCTATCAGAATAGCTATTTAAAATTTCTATTACCTCCTTGGGATTATAATCTTTAGGTAGGGGATTTCTCGCCCCATGATATAGGTGATCCCCTAAAATTATTAGATAATCCGCCTTCTCATCCTCAAATCTTGCAAGTGCCTTCTTTAAATAATAGACTGAACCATGAATATCTGATATGAAGAATAGTTTCATATAACTTTCCCTCCTCTTCAGTAACTATTAAATTAATTCTACCATTTTACCCATTAATAATAAATCTTCATTGTTAAAATATATTACTCAATCTGTCTTTTCGTAGTATTTACAGTTAAATCAATATACATTTCTCCCTTTTTGGACTATATACTTAATCTACTTCTAGTGGGAAAAGTCAAAACTTGATACTGGTCCTCTTATAGGGATATAATATTATCAAGTAGTAAAATAAGGAAATGAGGAGGGTTTAATTTGATAGTTGGTCTTGATATGGGTGGAACCAATATAGATGGTGTCATAATAGATAATGGCCAAATAATCAACTCAGTAAAAAGGCCCACTAATAGGGAAAATCTATTTGAATCCATATGGACTACTCTGGAAGAGCTCCTTTCAGGCTATGATAAGCATAAAATTAAAAGGATCCACTTAAGTACCACAGTATCCACCAATGCAATTGTTGAAAATAAAATTTCTCCTGTAGGAATGATTATTCAATCTGGACCAGGTATGCCCCATGATTTTCTGGCCTGTGGTGAAGAGAATGTATTCATTTCTGGATATGTTGATCATAGAGGAAGTGTAGTAGATGATTTAAATTTACAAGAAATAGAAGAGGCCATCAACTTGTTTAAAAAAAAGGATATCAAATCCTGTGCAATTGTCACCAAATTTTCCACCAGAAATCCAAAGCATGAGATAAGAATAAAGGAAATCCTTAAAGAATATTTCTCCCCCATTACCATGGGACATACCCTATCAGGTAAATTAAATTTCCCCCGTAGAGTATATACTTCCTATTTAAATTCAGCTGTATACGATACATTCAAGGATTTTGCCAGTAAAATTAAAGAATCCATAAAAAGGGAAGGTATCAATCCCCCTCTATTCATCCTTAAAGCCGATGGCGGAACCATGAATATAGCCACTGCAGAAGAAAGGCCTGTAGAGACCATCCTTTCCGGCCCTGCTGCTAGCTTTATGGGAATTAGCGCTCTCCTTCCAACAGATAAGGATGCAGTTTTGCTGGATATTGGGGGCACCACTACCGATATATTCTTCCTAGCTGATGGGGTTCCCCTATTCGAACCTTTGGGCATAAAAATAGATAAATACAAAACTCTAGTAAGGGCCATATATAGTGTTTCCATTGGATTAGGTGGAGATAGCAGTATAAAGGTTGAAAGTGGTAGCATTAAAATTGGTCCAAGGCGGGAAGGGAAACCCTATGCCTTTGGTGGTCCTAAACCTACCCCTACAGATGCCATGATAACACTAGGATTGATGGAGCATAATGAAGGAGACAGAAAAAAGGCCTATGGGGCTATGGCTATGCTAGGAGAAAAATTAAATTTATCGGAAGAAGATACGGCAAAATTAATCTTAGAGACCATGGGGGATATTATCAAAAATAAGGTATATGAACTACTAGATGAAATAAATAGCCAACCAGTATATACCGTAAGGGAACTATTATATGGAAAGAAGGTTGAACCAAAACTTATCAATATGATAGGTGGGCCAGCAAATATATTGGCTCCAATACTGGAAAAGAAGTTTAATCTTCCTTGTTATTTCCCCAAAAATTATCATGTAGCCAATGCAATAGGGGCTGCTCTTGCTAAACCAACTACAGAAATAAACATGTTAGTGGACACTGCTAAGGGAACCCTATCCGTACCTGAATTAGAACTGTATGAAAAGGTAGGTAGAAACTACAGTTTAGAAAAAGCCAAAGAAAAAGCTTTAGAGCTGGTAGAAGAATTGGCCCTGTCCATGGGAGCTAAAAAAGGTGAAATTGAATCTGAAATAATTGAAGAAAGCAGTTTTAATATGGTAAGGGGTTTTTACACTTCTGGAAAAAATATACGGGTAAAGGCCCAGATAAAACCTGGACTTTTAGATGGAATAAGGGGTGATGAAATTGATTAAGGCTAAAAATAAATTGGGACTTGTATTTTTTCCTGCCTTTGACTGGGCTATAAGTCAAACCCATCCAGAAAGGGAGGAAAGGCTTCTATATACCCAGGACCAAATATTTGAAGAGGGAATCCAGGATATTGAAGGGATAAGATTCTATAACCCAATAATTGCAGAAGAAAAGGATATAGAAAGGGTTCATTTCTGTGTCCCCGATGTAAAAACAAGGGTTACCCAGTCCCATCTCATATCCGCTGGAGGGGCCATTAAATCCTTCCAGGCGGTAATGGAGAAGGAAGTGGATAAATCCTTTGCATTAGTTAGACCACCCGGCCATCATGCCCAAAGGGTAGTGTATGGGGACAGGGGATTTTGTATTATAAATGTGGAAGGGGTAATGCTGGAAAGGATTAGGCAGGAATATGGAAATATGCGGGTGGCAATTGTTGATACAGACTGCCATCATGGAGATGGCACCCAGGATATCTATTGGAATGACCCAGATACCCTTTTTATATCCTTCCATCAGGATGGGAGAACCCTCTATCCAGGTACTGGGTTTATTGAAGAATTTGGTGGTCCTGCTGCCTATGGATATAATATAAATATACCTTTACCTCCTGGCACAGGGGAAGAAGGATTTTTATATGTACTGGATAATGTGGTAATGCCCATATTAGATGAATATAAACCTGATATAATTATAAATTCTGCAGGCCAGGACAACCATTACACAGATCCTATTACCAATATGAATTTTACTGCCCAGGGCTATGCTCAATTAAACCATAGATTAAATCCTGACATTGCAGTACTAGAAGGGGGCTATTCCATAGAAGGGGCCCTACCCTATATAAATCTAGGTATAATATTAGCTATGGCTGGCCTAGACTATTCCAATGTCCATGAACCAGACTATGATAGGGAAAGATTAAAGCAGCCAGATAGGATTACCGAATATATTAAGCAGGTATCTGAATTGGTCTACAATAGATGGAAAAAAAGGGATGAACTCAGATTAAAGGAATTTAAAGGCCAGGATTATGTAGACAGGTATAGGCAAATCTATTATGACACAGATGGTATCATGGAATACCAAACCCAGAGATTTAAAATCTGTAAAAGGTGTTCTGGAGTTAATACCATTGATTCCAGATGCGACAGAGGATATAATATTTTTGCCATAACCATCCCCAGAGATGCCTGTCCTTCTTGCATTGATGAAGGCTATAGGCTATATAGGAATACTTCCAGTAATTTCACCCATGTATATCTACAGGATAGGGTTAATGATGAATACCATTCCAAAGGATAATATTACAAGATAGACAAATAACTTCCCCCTAAGGGTGCCTGGCACCATTAAGGGGAAGTTATTATATGCATTTCTGCACTATATTCTTTTTTTATTAGTTTTATATAATGGTCTTTATAGTTGAATACAAAATTCATTACTGCCGATTGTAGATCTATATTTCTAAGAAAGTGGACTGTGCAATAATGGTTATCTTTTTCCGTAGAAAAACGGATTATTATATTTCTTACCTCTGTCAACTGAATCCTACCTTCCATATAGGCAGGCATATCTTCTATATATAAATTTAAAGTCCTATAATCTATAGGGATAAACAAATCTATATCCGGCCCATCTTCCATTAAGGTCCTAATTTCAAAATCACTAATTATATGTAGATTTCCTCTTCTATACTCAACCAACTAATCCAACTCCCTTATATCTTTACTAGATAGATTTTTAAGGACTAATAGGTACCAACTTGTAAGGATAGTACCCTTGAAAACACTACTGATACTAATACTCCACCAGATACCATCTAAGGCTAAAAAAGTGGTAGATAGTATTAATGCAGCTGGTATACGCAGAGCATTAAAGGTTACCGACACAAAAGAAGGCGGAATGGTTTTACCCAGTCCATTAAAGGCCCCCTGACTTCCAATTTCAATGGTCATAAAGAACTGGGATATTCCTAATATCCTCAAATATCTAATACCAATTTCCAAGGCCTCTGGATCATTGGGAATAAATAATTTGAATAAGGGCTCTGCTGCAAATATTAATAGTACAGTTGCAAAAACCCCAATGCTACCTACAATCTGCAACCCCTTTTTATAGCCTTCCTTAATCCTATCTATTTTGCCTGCTCCATAATTTTGACCTACAAAGGCAGATATGGCAGTTGAAAATCCTCCTGCCGTCATCCAGGATATGGATTCTATTTGGGACCCTACCTTTTGGACAGCAACTGGTGTGGGTCCCCATTGGGCAATTATTCTGGCTATTACCATTGCAATGCCTGCAAATAAGCCCTGCTGTATGGAAACAGGCAAGCCTAGTTTAAATATGGTTTTTATATATTCCTTTTCAAAGGGTACCCTCAGAATATTTGAGTCTTTAAATAATTCAGACCTAGTCCAACTGTGGAGGATAAAAATGCAAGTAACTGCAAATTGGGCTATTATGGTTGCTAAAGCAGCCCCCCTAATTCCCATCTTAGGAAAGGGCCCTATCCCCAAAATCATTAATGGATCCAGTATCATGTTACTTACCAGTCCTACTGCATTTATCTTAAATGGAGTTGAACTATTGCCAGAACCATTGTAGATACCAGAAAAGACAGGGTTTATAAAGTAGAATATTAAGCCAAAGGATATGATTAAAAGGTAGTCAGTGGCCATTTCTACTACTTCCCTATCCCCTAATCTAAAAAATCCTATGATCTGGTGCCTGAATACTATAAGGATTAGAGAATATATAAGTGCAATGACCATATCCAGCTTTAATGTATTGGATGCAAATTTTTTAGCCCTTTCCATGTCCCCCCTTCCATAGGATTGGGCAACCCCAACTTCTGCCCCTATTTTAGGAATCATAAATAAGGAGGAGCCAAACCAGGTAAAAAAACCTGCAGTCCCTGCTGCAGCAACGGCTTTAGTGCCTACCCTGCCTAGCCACAACATATCCGTCAAATTATAGGCCATTTGAACGAAGGAGGTGGCCATAATGGGTAAGGCTAGCTTTACCAAAGCCTTTGTTATATTGCCTTCCGTAAGTCTAATATTTTTTTCCATTTCCTGCCTCCATAAATATTATTACTATACTCACTCTTATTTAATATACCACATTGTTGTAGAATGGAGGCAGTATTTTTATATTTGATTTTTTTGGTTTGCCACCTATCAATAAATTACAACAAATAGGATAGAGATTTACTCTATCCTATCTACTCCAGCTAGGCCCCTCATCATACCCCTTCTAAAGCCATTCCTCTTATTCCATCCATATCCACCATGGCAGATTCCTGGCATAAATCCATTTTCCTCATGAAATCTTTCCATATAGTCTAAATGCTTATTCCATAATTCAGCTTCATCCTTTGTAATTAAACCCTCATCTTGTGCTCTATCAATTTGAGATCTTCTCCATTCCATTTTCCTCTTGAACCAATCCTTCCAAGCTTCATAATTTATACCCGATTCTGGAGATGAAACTTGAGCATAGGCAAAAGTAGCTGTTACACCTATTATAAGTACCAAAGTCAAGACCAGTAATGCTTTTTTCATAAATCCCACTCCTTTCATTTTCTATGTTCAGTATAGAATAAAATTATAGAGAAATTATGAAGAAAGAAAATTTACTCTTCACATTATCTCCATAATTATAGACTATAATGATTATATATACCAATATCCTTCCACCATAATATTAATGCCTCCCTCCTATTACTAATTTACCTCCTGAATAAATGTGAATAGGCTATTAATAAGGGTATGATAATATAGAGGTGAAAGCATGGATAAAATAAATATATTAGTTGTTGAAGATGAAAAGAATATCTTGGAAGTCATAAAGACTTATTTGGTAAAGGAAGGCTATTCAGTTATTACGGCAGAAGACGGAAAAAATGCTTTAAATCTTTTTGAAAGTGAAGATATCCACCTGATAATATTAGATTTAATGCTCCCAAAGATTTCTGGCGAAGAAGTATGCAATATAATAAGGGCCAAATCAGATATTCCCATTATAATGCTTACTGCCAAGGTGGAGGAAGATGATAAGGTACATGGACTTTCCATTGGTGCTGATGACTATGTAACTAAACCCTTTAGCCCTAGGGAGCTAGTGGGAAGGGTTAAGGCATTAATTAGGAGATCCTATAGGGATTCTAGTCCCTTGGCTGAAATTTTAATATTTAACAATGGGGATCTGGAAATAGATTTAAATAAAAGGCTGGTGAAAAAGAGGGGAAAAAAGGTATATTTAACCACTAAGGAATTTGATATTTTAGTATCCCTGTTAAGAAACCCAGGTAAGGTATTTACAAGGGAACAATTAATTGAATCAGCCTTTGGATATGATTATGACGGATTTGATAGAACTATAGATACCCATATTAAAAATATTCGGCAAAAAATTGAAGACAATCCAAAAAATCCATCCTATATAATTACTGTATATGGGCTTGGATATAAGTTTGGAGGAGTATAGATGAGCCTATCTAAAAAACTTATAATAAGTTTTGTTTTTACAATAATAATCTCTATTTTTATCACCAGTTTTGTATCCAATACTATGATTAACAAAAAATTTGATGCCTATCTTATAGAAGAACAGAATATCAGATTTGAAAGGATTAGAAATGATATAAATCAATTGTTTATACAAAAAAGCAATAATTTAGATTCCAAAGATATATCCAATTACGCCTCAGTTGAAGGAATCTATATTGAGGTAAGAGATCCCAAAAATAATCTTGTCTGCCATTCCAATAATAAGCTCCCCAGGCCTAGAAGGGGTAACATGAGGGGGTATCATGGAATGATGGGTTCAGGTCTAGGTAGCCAAGGCAATTATAGGGAAAAATCCTTTCCCCTATTGGATGATGATAAGATAATGGGAAGATTGATAATAGGCTATATGGATAACTCCCATTTAACGGAAGCTTCCATGGTATTTAAGGACACTTTAAGCAAATCCTTTTTTATCTCGGCTATAATAGCCGCAATCCTGGGATTTATTATTTCCATATTCTTATCAAAGGGGCTAACTAATCCATTAATAAGCATTACCAATACAGCCAATGAAATAAGGAATGGAAATCTAGGATCCCGTTCTAAGGTGAAAACCAATACAAGGGAGATTTTACAGTTATCCCAATCTATAAACTATCTGGCCCAAACCCTTGAAAATCAAGATAATTTAAGGAAGAGATATGCATCAGACATAGCCCATGAGCTTCGCACCCCTCTAACTACCTTAAAATCCCATGTGGAAGCCATGATAGATGGGGTATGGGAAACTGATGAAGAACACCTTAATATACTGATGAAAGAAATAGAAAGATTAAATAAATTAGTAGAGGATTTAAAGGATAGTTTCAAAAATTTAGAGGGTAAGCTGAGCCTAAATAGAAGCAATTTTAATATTTCCAATGAATTAGAGGATATTATTTCTGAATTTATCCCCCTGTTTAAAAGAAATAACCATTCACTAGAATACTCAATAGAAAAAGGTATTCAAGTTTTTATGGATAAGGATAAATTGAAACAGATCATGTATAACCTATTGACCAATGCCTTAAAATATCTCAAACATAATGGCAAGGTGGTAGTTAAACTATGCAAGGAAAAGGGTATGGTGAAAATCACAGTAGAGGATAATGGGATTGGGATCAAAGAAGAAGATATTCCCTATATATTTGAAAGATTCTATAGGGCTGACCTATCTAGAAATAAAGAAACTGGTGGAACAGGACTGGGCTTATCCATTACCAAGGCCCTGGTAGAAGCCCACGAAGGCTCCATTTTTGTTGAAAGTCAATATGGTAAAGGCACCAAATTTACTATCCTATTGCCAATCATTGGCCCTCCATATTAAGGTCTGAAATAAGGTCATCATCCTTGCCTCCCAGCACTTCCCTTTTAGCCCCAGGTAAAACCATGGTTATGCGAGTACCTAAACCTACCCTGCTTAATACTTCAAAATATCCTCCATGCCTATCCACTATCCATTTGGCAATGGATAATCCCAATCCAGAGCCACCTGTATTCCTTGCCCTAGATTCATCTAAACGGTAGAATCTATCAAATATATTGGGCAAATTTTCAGGAGGAATACCAACACCATTATCCTGAACTGAAATATGTATTTGTTCCTCCCTACTAGAAACTTTTAATACAATTTTTTCCCCACTAGGGGTATATTTTATGCTATTATCCACCAGTATGCGAATAGCCTGTTTTATAAGCTGCCTGTCAGCATTGATAAAGGCTGGCCCCTTTAAGTCCACCTCAAATTTATGGCTTTTATCAATTAATTCCATTTCTTTAATTATCTCATGGATTACTTGACAGGAATCAAAAAGCTCCTTATGAAGTCTTATAGTTTCGTTATCGCTCCTAGCTAGAAATAGGAGCTTTTCTACCAATTCCTTCATATTCTCCGCCTCAGTCTTAATTGCATCTATGGATTCCTGTAAAGTTTCCTCATCTTCCTTCCCCCAACGATCCAGTAAATTTACATATCCTTGAATAACCGATATGGGAGTTCTCAATTCGTGGGAGGCATCAGAGACAAACCGCACCTGGGACTGATATGCAACATCAATCCGGTCCAGCATATTGTTTATTGCAGCAACCAAATCCTTAAGTTCATCTTGAAAGCTCTCCTCAGATAACCGACTATCCAGTTTATTGGCGTCTATACTGCTAATAACACCCGCCAAATCCTTGATATAGGTCCCATCTAATTTGGATCTTACTTCAGCATTTAGATTCTTCGCCGTTTCCGCCAATTCAGCCAAGGGTTTTAAAGTTTTCCTTATCATCCTTAAACCCTTTCCCAGATTGCCTATTAATATCAAGGCCTCAAATCCTATTAGTATGGCGAATATATATATAAGTAAGCTTAAATCATTGCCTAAGGGATATACTATCCTATATGATAGGCTATCAATGGAAAAATCTATGGTGTATTTTACAAGCTCTATCTTCTCCAAGAGCCCCAGCCTATCATCTTCAGGTATTTGAATATATCTTATAGCACCCTCCCTCCCTATAGGCAGTTTTCTTTGTATATCATTGGGAAGTTTTAGTCCTTTCCCCTCCCCTTCAGTTGGGATAATTTGATAATCTCCCCTTTGGTATACAGCAAAATTAAAACTGTCGGGATTTACCCTGGCTATTTCTACAAACTCTTTGGCTCCCTCCTCAACCTTCCACAAAATAACAAAAAAGCTCATAAGAGCTATAAGGATATTGATCGCTATAAATCCCGACAATAATCTCCCCATCATTTGCAAATTTAGTTTAAGAACCAATGAGGACCTTATTTTACCAGTAATATTCCTTGAATGTAAATTTTTCCTACTCATCTTTAATTACATACCCCACTCCCCGAACCGTATATATAAACTTTAATCCAAAGGGTTCTTCAATTTTGGCCCTAAGATGCCTAATGTAAACATCTACAGCATTTGTTCCCCCTGAAAAATCATAACCCCATATCTCTTCCAGTATGGTTTCTCGACTTAGTACTACATTCTTATTTCTCAATAGATAATGTAGCAAATCGAATTCCCGTTTTGTCAAATGTACTAGAGTATCCTTTACCCAAACTTCCCTCTTCAGGGAGTCCAAACATAAAGCTCCCAATACAATTTTAGATGTTCTTTCTAATGTATTGTGAAAGTCCCTCTTCCTAAGGGCAACCCTGATTCTGGCCAACAATTCCTCTATGGCAAAGGGTTTAGTAATATAGTCATCCGCCCCTCCATCCAGACCTGTAACCTTATCCACCACAGCATCCCTTGCAGTAAGAAGGATAACGGGCATATCTGAAAACTGTCTAATCCTCCTAAGTACTTCAATTCCATTTAATCCCGGTAGCATTATGTCAAGCAAAACAAGGTCAAAGGGCTGGGTTTTTACAAGCTCCAACCCATCCCTTCCATTAAATGCCTTTATTACCCCATAACCCTCATGTATAAGCTCCAGCTCTATAAATCGGGCAATCTTTTCCTCATCTTCAATTATCAGAATCCTCTCCATTATACTTCTCACCTTTTACTTCCTTTTTTAGATTCTCAGCTGCATCTGCAACTGAATCCAAGGCACGATTTACATTTTCCTTACCCAAATCGGGGCCGCTGAATACATATCGGTAGCCAAAGAAGAGCCCTACAACCATAATGGGGATTACTACCCAAAACATTATAAATAGGAAAAGTACCAATACCGTTATGGGAATTGTCATTATATTTTCTCCATCTTTTATTACATTAAGGTGATTCCTATTGCCTTTGTTTATTATTCTACCACACCATCTGATAAGTTTACCAATTAATTCTCCAAAGCTGGTACCCTGATCTATTTTGGATTCTTCCTTAACTTTTTTGCCAGCTATATTATCCTCTCTATATTGCTGTGACTTCTTAGTGCTAAAATAGCCTCCTCCTTCAGGTGCTTTGATACGGTTTTGCTTTTCTAATTTAATAATAGCTTCAAGAATATCCCCATTAGTTTCTTCAAGAGCAGCCCTTGCTTCTTCATAGGACACATTTGCCTTGTCACGTAATTTTTCAACCTGTTCCAAAGTTATCATAATTAAAACCTCCCGTCTTTAATTTAATTTTATTGTAGCAGGGGAAGTTTTAAAATAAATTTAAGAAAGATTAAAATTTGATTAAAATTATAATGTAAGTTCATTTTTTGCCATTATATCATAGTAGGATTCTATTAGCAATTAAAAAGCTTTTGTATTAATTAATCAAAAAACCGTCCCAATTCTATCTGGACGGTTACTAGATCTTATTCTTCCTTAATAAGTAAACTATAAGCATGGTTATGGGAATTACTAAAACACTAAAAATTGACATTACTAATATAATAGTAGATGTAGGCTCTTCTAATGGCAGAATAGGAAGATTGTCCTTTATTAAGGTTACTAAAATCAGTACTATTATTGATATTGGTATTATAAAGTATGAATTTTTTCTATTGGTGATTTCCCCTAAAGCCACTGTAGCAAAATATAGATATCCTGAAATCATCAAAGCATTCCCCATTATCCATGAAATTATGTATAAGGAATCAAATCCCTGTATAATCTCCCCTAAATTTATCAACCTAGTAAAGGTATAAAAGGGAAAGGCTAAATGTTTTGCAAACTCAACACCTAATCCCATTTGGATTACAACCACTATCAATGTATTTAGAATTGTGGAATACAAAAGGGATCTAAAGAAAATTTTATTCAAGTCTTCTTTTTTTGATAAGTAGGGGGTTATCATAGTAAGGAGTATTACATCTAAAAATCTAATTCCAACATTCATGGCAGCTAAATTTATTTCTTTAAAAGTGGAATCTCCAAGAATTGGTAGCAACTCATCAATATCATAATTTCTATATCCTAAAATTATCAATAGAAAAATTATAACTAAAATTATAGGAATTATCACTTCTCCAAGTCTAGCTATATTCCTAAACCCTTGATATGAAAGTAAAACACAAGTTATTAATATTATACCAGCCGTTACAAGGGTAGGGGTTTCAGGAAACAATGCAGCATCTAGGATTTCAATAAATACCCCTACAAATATAATAAGGCTAATAAATAGAAAAGAAAAATAGTATATAGATACTATCATTCCAAAAAATTTTCCCATAATTATTTTTCCATATTGGAATAGATTCAAATTATTAAACTTATTGCTTAAATATAATAAGGGAAAACAATATAAGATAGTATATGGAATTGAAAGTAGATACACAATCCATATATCCTGGTTAGCTGGAGGAATATTTATTGCTGGTAAATATGTAAATCCCGTCATCAGCCCATAAATTGTAATTAGTAGTATCATTTGGTAATTAGATACCCTATTTATCTGTTTTGTATTATCCATATTATTTCCCCTTCTTCATGGTAATAGGCGTATTTATAATTCCAGTTCTTATAATATTGGTTTCAACTTCTATTTCAAAATCTGCCTCTGCAAATATTTCATCCCAATTGTCTTTAACCTTTTTCCATTCCTGTGGATATTTCTTATTAAATGCAAGGCCAAAACCAAATACATCTAGCTTATATTCCCTTTGCACCTTTCTTACAGTACTTTTTATCCCTTCCTCCACTGCTTTCGAACAGGCCTCTTCCATCTTCCTCAAATTTTCCCTTTTAGCTATGTCTATATTACCTACTACTTCCTCAAGGAATCCCCTTACTCTAATTTTAGTCTTAAGTAATACCTTATCCCCTTTTATTTCTACATCATTTTTGCTTTTATTATTGATTACTACCAAGGAGCTTAAATTATTATGGCCAGTTCCAGTTTCTAATCTTTCCCCTTTGTCAGGAAGCGGTGTAATAAATGTTATAGTTCCACCCCTTGCATTATTCATCACATAATTTACGGCCTTAGTATCATTGCCATTTAAATATCCTGCCAATACATCTTTATTGAATATAGCAGAACCAAGAATTGATAATTCTAAATCTTCCGTTCCTTCAGTCTGGGAACCCTTATTTATCCTTCTTTTCTTCTTCTTTTCCATTACACCTAAAATAGTCTGATGACCTTCATGATAGTAATGCCTAAGGAAGTTTACCATATTCATATCTACAGCTTTTGGATTATCTTTAGCATTTTGAATCAACTTTAAAATATGCATTGCAGGAATCCCTTCCAATCCACTATTAATTCCCATTACCTCATAGGCCTTACCACCTTTTGCTACCAACATATAGGAAGTCTCCCTTATTTCTCTAGACCTAAATAATTGGTCTATATATCCAACTATCCCTCTTTTAGCAACTTCTTCCCCTATAATTATAACCTTATTATGGTATCCAAACAGCAGCCGGTCAAACTTTAAAACAAGATCTCTAAGGGCTTCATATATATTGTTACCAGTTCCCTGCACATATTTTACAATATTATTTTGGCTGGTATCCCCCTTGCCAGGCTGGGTAAATGCAGGGTCTACAACCTCCCCTGTCAATACAAGCTTATCGTCCTCTATATCTATTCCAATCAGTAGTGTAATCCCAAGTTCTTGTACTTCCCTAGCATCTTGACAGCCGGTCAAAAAAAAGGCCAGTATAATAAATAGGTTTAAAAGGATTAGTTTCCCATTCATAATCCGTTACCTCCAAGGTGGAATCTGCCTTCTTATATTTTTCTTCACTATTCCCTTAGGTCTAAAAATATTTTTCCATATGGGAAGTCTTAAAAAGGTATCCGATTTAAGATCCTGCCAGTCCTTAGGGGCTATAGGCCAGGTATAGGGAACTCCAAAGGAATCTGCCGATACAAATCCCATTGTTATAACAACAAATCCACAGGTAGTACCATATAGGCCTGCAACCCCTCCCAAAAATAGGATTATCAATCTATAAATAATTATACTAGGTGCCAGTTCTGCAATAATGAATTCAGTTATGGCCGATGCAGAAACCACTATTATGGTTATGGCACTTACCAAACCTGCCTCTACTGCTGCCTGGCCTAGTATTAAGCCCCCCACAATACTTACCGTTGCACTAATATTTTTGGGAAGTCTAAGGCTTGATTCCCTTACCAAACCTAAAATTATAACCATTACAAAGGTTTCTAAAAAGACTGGAAGAGGTACCCCTTGTCTGGCCCCAGCTATAGATATCAATAATACAGTAGGTATCATATCCTGGTGATAAAGCTGTAATGCCACTGCTATACCAGGTAAATATATGGCTACAAATAGGCTTAAAACCCTTAATAGTCTTAAAAAAGAGGAATAATAGGGTTTTAAATAATAGTCTTCACTGGTCATAAACCCTTCTACCAATAGCCTAGGTACAGTGAGAACATGGGGGGTACCATCGGTAAATATGGCAACTCTGCCTTCTAATAGTTTCCCAGCTACAATATCAGGTTTCTCTGTGACGGTTACTGTAGAGAATAGGGCCAAAGGCTTATCTGCTATTAGTTCTTCAATATATCCACTTTCCAAAATGGAGTCTATATCAATTTTCTCTAATCTACTTTTTAATTCCTGTAATACTTTTTCATTAACTATTCCTTTTATGTAGGCAATACTTACCTTTGTCCTAGTCTGTTTCCCAATTAGGTAATCTTCAAATACCAGATTGTTATTCCTCAATTTCCGCCTTAACATGGCCTTATTGGTTACTATATCCTCAATAAATCCTTCCTTAGGCCCCCTGACTACCGATTCCGTTTGAGGTTGTTCAATGGCCCTTTTAGGCCACTTATTTATTTCTACAGTATATACTTTACTGCTCCCCTCAAAAAATAGGGCCACCTTCCCATAGGTCACTTCATGGACTATTTGATCTATAGAATCTATTTCATTAATTTGGGTTACAAATATGACCTTTTTTATATGCTTAACCTTATCTAGATTTAAAATTAAAGGCTTTAATACATCCCTATCAAGTAAATCCTTATCTATAAAGCCTTCTATATAGCATATCATGGCCCTAATACCAGAATTAGTTTCAAATTCGTAAACTACAAGATCAGAAGAACCATTGAAAATTTCTAGTAGCCTTTCTTTGTTTACGCTAATCTTCTTAGAAACCATACCACCATTCCTTTATTATGCTTCTATTTAGTATGGCCAGAGTCTGTTATATTTATTAATAAAAATAGCCCTACTAACTATAGGGCTATTTTTCTGCTTCCAGGCTTTACCAATGGTATATTCTCCTTACATAGAGGGCATTCTTCTCTTTCATATGTATCTATGCTTAATTTTACCCCACTAAATAGGGGATATTTAATATCTCCCTTAGATCGGTCCACAATACAGGCTATACCTACAACCTCTCCTCCATTTTCTTCTACTACCCTTATGGCCTCATAAGCAGATTTTCCTGTAGTCACCACATCTTCTGCTATCAGAATCCTGTCTCCTTTCCTTATAGTAAATCCTCTCCTCAATTTCATGGCCCCATCTTCCCTTTCCACAAACATGCTTGGTTTACCAGTTTGGCGGGCCAATTCATAACTCACTATTATACCTCCCATGGCAGGGCCTACTACCAGATCAAAATCTATATCCTTTAATTTTTCTACTATGGATTTTATGGCTATTTCAGCCTTATCAGGATACATCAATAGTTTAGCACATTGTACATATCCATTGCTATGCTTTCCCGATGAAAGCAAAAAATGGCCTTCCATTAAAGCCCCTGTTTCCCTTAATATTTGTATCAACACCTAAATCACCCCTCTTATCTCTTCCAAAGACTTGATTCCCTGATCCAGCATAAATCTTTCCATTCCCTGGATCACATCTAGGCTAAGGGTAGGATTGATAAAGTTTCCACTTCCAATTTGAACAGCCCAAGCCCCAGCCATTATATATTCAATAGCATCCTTATAGTCTACAATACCGCCAATTCCTATAATGGGCACATCTACAGCCCTGGCTACCTCATACACCATCCTTAATGCAATAGGTTTAATACAGGGACCAGACAAACCTGCAATTATATTATCAAATACCGGTTTTCTACCATATATATCTATTGCCATGCCGCTAAAGGTATTAACAAGGGACAGTCCATCTGCTCCCGCCTTAACGCAGCTTTCTGCCATATGGACTATATTCTCCGCATTGGGGGATAATTTTACTATCAAGGGCTTTTTGCGCACCTGTCTTACCTCTAGTACCACTTCATAAGCTATTTCAGATTTAATTCCAAAGGCCATGCCCCCTTCCTTTACATTGGGACAGGATATATTTAACTCTATAATATCTATACTGGTTTCATTCAACTTTTCAACTGCCCCAATATATTCTTCTATGCTGCTGCCACCTACATTGGCTATTATGATGGTATCCTGCTTTTCTAAAAAGGGAAGCTCTTCCCTTATAAATTTATCTATACCTGGATTTTGTAGGCCAATGCTGTTTAAAAGGCCTCCAGTAGTCTCATGTATCCTTATTCCCTTATTCCCTTCCTTTTCATATAGGGTCAATCCCTTGGTGCAAATACCACCCAGCCTGGATAAGCAAAAATACTCATTATACTCCTGCCCAAACCCGAAGGTGCCAGAGGCAGCTATAACGGGATTTTTAAATTCTATATTGCAGATATTTACCTTCATATCAATCACTAAAAACTACCTCCTCCCCTGAAAAAACAGGCCCCTCTTTACACACCCTCTTCATACCAGAACTGGTTTGTATGGTACAGCCTAAGCAGGCTCCAATTCCACAGGCCATTCTATTCTCCATGGAAATATAGGTGGGTACCCCTTCATGTTTACACATTTCCACTACTTTTTTCATCATGGGAATTGGGCCACAGGCTATTACCCCCTTATATTTTTCAGGCTTCAATAGGTCTGTAATAAAACCCTTATGGCCTATTGAGCCCTCCTCGGTGGATATGAATATACTGTTTACATGATCCTTCAATTTATCTATATAATAAGCTTCCTTCCTAAATCCACAATAAAAGTCTTTAATAGCATCTAGTCTTTTGGCCAGGTATATCATAGGGGCTATGCCAATACCTCCAGATACAAGGGCAATACTTCCTTCTAAATCTAAATTAAATCCCTTTCCCAATGGGCCTAAAACTTCTAACTCATCCCCCGGTCCCAATTTGGATATTATATGGGTTCCCCTTCCCCTAACTTCATACAGAAAGGTAATTATACCATGGGATATATCACATATGCTAATGGGCCGAGGGAGAAAGGGATCCATGGCCCCCCAGCCTCTCAGCATGTAAAATTGGCCAGGCTCTCCTAAAGAATCACAAGTATAGGGTAAGGAAATTTTTAACTCATATATATTACTAGCTATTTGTATATTGGACTCAATCTTCCCTTTCCTATAGCCTTCCTGCATTTTCTATATCCTCCTTCATGGCTAAAACTGCCTTCCTGGCATATTCATCAAACTTTTCCGCCCCATCTGGATACTCTTTATATGCCCTTATAATTCCCCTAGAGGAGTTTACTACCCCTCCATTTCCATCCTTTAGGTATAAGGCCACATCCTTTCCCCTGGCCCCTTGCTGACCATAACCAGGGATTAAGAAAAACATATTCTCATATCTATTTCTAATTTCCACTGCCTCATCTACATAGGTTCCTCCCACTACTGCACCTATGGGACTGTATCCACTACTACCTAGGTATTTGGAAGCTAGCTCATGTAGTCTATCCCCTATATAATAGTATAGGGGAGATACCTGCTTATTATCTGTTTCAGATTCAAATGGGCCATGGACCTTTAAATACTGTATATCCTTAGCCCCTGGATTGGATGTCCTTAGCAATACAAATATTCCCTTTTTCCCCGATTCTATATATTTTAAATAGGGGGTAATGCTGTCAAAACCCATATAAGGACTTAAGGTTATAAAATCAGCTTGGAAATCCCCTTCAAAATGAGCCTTGCCGTACATTTGGGCTGTTGAAGATATGTCCCCCCTCTTTATATCCCCTATAGATAAGGATCCAAGACTCCTTATATACTCCAAGGTCCTCTTATATGCTACGAGGCCCTTAATCCCATAGGCTTCATAAAAAGCAATTTGTAGCTTATATATGGGAACAAGGTCTATAGTCCTATCTATTATCCCCTTATTAAACTCAAATAATATATCATCTATATCCTGATACTTTTCCCTTATCTTTTCTGGAACATAGTCCAAGTGGGTATCCAGGCCAAGGCACACATTGCCCTTTTTCTTTACCTCATCATATAATCTATCTATTATCAATATTAACCCCTCCATTATATTTAACCTGACCCCTTCTAATAGTGGCAATAATTTCCCCATATACTTCTACTCCATTGAAGGGAGTATTCTTCCCCTTAGAGATAAAGCTTTCTTTGTCTATTATTATTTTTTTATCTAGGTCTATTAGTACTATATCCCCATCATATCCCTTTTTAATCCTTCCCTTATTTAGCCCCATCAATTTCCCCGGGCTTGCAGACATAAGTTGGGATAATCTATTTAATGAAATACTTCCTCTCTTAACTAAATTTGTATAAACCAAGGAGAAGGCCGTTTCCAATCCAGAGATTCCAGGCGCTCCCTTTTCCTTATCTTCTTCAGAGTGGGGTGCATGATCTGTAGCTATTACATCTACCGTTCCATCTACTATCCCCTGGACTAAAGCCCTTACATCTTCCCTTTCCCTTATAGGTGGATTAACCCTATAATCATTATCATATAAGGCTATGTGGTGGGGTGTCACCTCGCAGGTCACCCGTATCCCTTCCTTTTTAGCCTTCCTTATCTCCTCTATAGATTCCTTGGTGCTTACATGGGCCAAATGGAGTCTTGCCCCTGTTAATCCTGATAAGTATATATCCCTCATGGTCATTATATTTTCCGATAATCTGGTATCTATATCCACAATTTCTTCATCTTCCTCATGGGCTATTACGGTTAGATCTCTGTCCCTAGCTATAAGCAAGGCCTTGAACATGGTTAAATTGGACTGGACTCCTTTTCCATCATCGGATATGAATTTTACCCTTTCATCTAGTGTATGCAGATGGTCCAAAGTTTTTCCATCGAAATCCTTGGTGACAGACACTGTCTGATGAATATCTATCAAATCCAGCTCTTTTGCCCTTCCCAATACATATTCTACAATCTCCATGCCGCTACAGACTGGATCAGTATTTGCCATTAAATTAACGAAAGTATAACCTCCCTTTAGTGCAGCCATACTTCCTGTATATATATCCTCCTTATAGGTGTATCCTGGCTCCCTGAAATGGACATGCATATCTATAAAGGAGGGCATGGCCACTAAATTTGTAGCATCTATGGTTTTACAATCAATATGGATGGATTGGCCGTATTCTACTATCCTTCCATCCTTAATGTATATATCTCCTTGAATATCCTTGGTTTCATCTACAATCCTACAATTTTTAATCAAAACCTCCATTCTACCCCTCCCAAGAATATATTTGATCGCAGTATTCACATTTATATATTCCTTTTTCTTCATCAATTAGAACAAATCTATGCATTATATTCCTTTCAGTAGATGTGATACACCTAGGATTTTTGCACTTAATTATCCCTTCAACCTTTTCAGGAAGGGACAATTTTATTTTATTGACAATCTTTTCATTATCTATAATGTTTACGGTAATGTTTGGGTCTATGAAGCCTAGCATTGTCAAATCCAGGTCTATATTATTTTCTATCTTAATCAAATCCTTTTTACCGTATTTTTTGCTAGGCGCATTCATTATTAGGGCTACTGTAAAATCAGCCTTATCTAAACCTAAATACTTAAAAATGCTCAGCCCATATCCAGCCTTAATATGGTCTATCACTATCCCCTTTGAAATACTGTCTATATATAACAACTAGGCCACCCCCAGTAGTTTCATAATTAGTGCCATTCTCACAAACATCCCATACTTTACCTGTTGGAAATAGACAGCCCTTGGATCATCATCTACCTCATAGCTGATTTCATTTACCCTAGGTAAGGGATGGAGAATTGACAAATCCTTATTAGCTAATTTTAACTTTTCATTGTCTAAAATATAACTATCCTTCAACCTTATATAATCTGCTTCGTTGAAAAATCTTTCCTTCTGTACTCTTGTCATATAGAGTATGTCTAATGTGCCTATTACATCTTCCAATCTTTCAATTTCTATAAAAGGGATGCCTTTTTTTAAGAGTACTTCCGTCTTTATATATTCGGGAATTTGCAATTCCTTTGGGGATATTAGGATGAATTTAATATTTTCATATCTGGACATTGCCTTTACTAAAGAATGGACTGTTCGACCAAATTTCAAATCACCACATAAGCCTATGGTTAGATTTGAAATTTGACCCTTTGTTTTCCTAATGGTATATAGATCTGTTAAAGTTTGGGTAGGATGCTGATGCCCACCATCTCCTGCATTTATGAGGGGTACTGGTGAATAGAAAGATGCGTACTTAGGTGCCCCTTCCTTTGGGTGCCTTATAGCAATAATGTCCACATAGGAACCTACAGTACGGATGGTGTCGGGAATACTTTCCCCTTTCATAACTGAACTAGAACCTGGATCGGAAAAGCCTATTACCTTACCTCCAAGTCTCAACATTGCTACTTCGAAACTAAATCTAGTTCTTGTACTTGGTTCATAAAATAAGGTGGCTAAAATCTTATCTTCACATACCTTTTTAAAGCTATTTTGATCCTTAATTATTTCATCTGCTAAACTAAATAAGTCTTCCAATTCTTCTATAGAAAAATCCATAGGATCTATTAAATGTCTCATCCTATACCTCCTTTTAGCCTCTCTGGACTTAATTAAAGGATGCATAAAAAAACCTTCCATAAAGGAAGGCATAATTATTCTTAAATTTATGCTTCCCTTCCTAAACTCTCTGGTTCAGATTAAAGGTCCTATATTCTTATTTAAGTTATCATAATACATAATAAAAGTCAATTCTTATAGGCAAAAAAATGTAATTCCAAATGTGGTATCAAGACCACATTTGGAATTATATTTTTTAAATAGGTTATACTATTACTGCATTCCTCCACCAGTTAATCCAGATTTCACCTGTTGAATGTCTTGTGAGTCAGCAGAAGGTGCAGGTACATAATAGCCTTTTTGCTCTGCTATTTGGTATAACTGATATTGAAGCTGCTCTGCTTCATCCCTAAGCTGTTGTAAGGTACTTCTAAGTTGGGGATTACTACACTCTGTTATGGCCCTTGTATACATATCTATACTTGCCTTAGTTCCAGATAATATATCACATACCATATCCTTTTCTTGCATTATATTCCCTCCTATTTCAGCGAATTAATAAAGTTAGTAACTGTTTCTTTGGCATCCTGGCTAGATTGTTTAAAGAGCTGTTTTAGCTGAGGATCTTGACACTGGTTTGCATAAAAATCAAATTTAGTTACCATGCCTTGGTGAGCTCCTATAATCTCCCTTAAATTTTGCAATTCCATTTGATTTATATTTCCTAGATTAATAGGACTTCTAAGTGGCATATACTTACTCCTTTCTTTTTTATTATTTATTACTCATTTATATTCTGCCTTAACTACTTTTTATTTATGCATGGAAAAAAGCTCATAAATATTATTTGAATCTGGGGAAATAATATTTCTAGAAAGGAGGAGGAAAAATGAAAGAAAAGATAGTAGTTGAAAATATTTTAACCCCATACATTGAATATTTAAAGGATAAAGGTTATGATGTATATACCTTGAACAAAAATTCCAATATTGAAAATATTATCTCTGATGAATACAAGGCTATAGTGGTATCTGGTTTAGATGTTTTGGCAACTAATTATGCAGGCTACAACAATCCCCCAGTTCCAATTGTAGAGGCTAGAGGAAGGACTCCAGAAGAGGTCCACAATGTTATAGAGAGTAAATTAAAATAAAAAAATAGATAAATAATTAAAATAAATATGTCAATAGTCAATGAAAATGTCACATAAGAACATAGAAATTTATTCAGTGAAAATGTCACTTTTAATGATAAAAAAAATATA